>CAZODX010000182.1:0-1128 GCA_964578715.1 uncultured Thermotogae bacterium
CTTTGAAGACGCTATAGATAGAGTCATCGCGGGGATCGAGCGCAAGGGGAGACTCCTCAGCGAAGAAGAGAAGGTGAAGATCGCCTATCACGAGTCTGGGCACGCCCTCGTGGGGAAG
This sequence comes from uncultured Thermotogae bacterium, assembly GCA_964578715.1. Lineage (GTDB taxonomy): Bacteria > Bipolaricaulota > Bipolaricaulia > RBG-16-55-9 > DRXL01 > JANXCC01. The sequence goes on from CAZODX010000182.1 coordinate 119, forward strand.
CTCCTGCCCAAGGCTGATCCCGTGCATAGGATCTCCATCGTTCCCCGTGGCGAAGCCCTGGGATACACCTTGCAGCTCCCCCTCAACGATAAGTATCTCTTCACCAAGGAAGAGCTCCTGGACCGCATCACGGGGATCCTCGGAGGCCGGGCTGCGGAAGAGATCGTCTTTGGGGAGATCTCTACAGGGGCTTACGACGACCTCAAGAAAGCCACAGAGATCGCCAAGCGCATGGTGGTCAGCTATGGGATGAGTGAGCGGATCGGCCCCATTAACTTAGGCCAAGAGAACGGCAACGTCTTCTTGGGGGTGGACTTGGTCTTGAATCGGGAGCACAGCGAGAAGATGCTCTCCCTTGCTGATGAGGAGATCAAGAGCATTATTGAGTCGTGCTACAAGCGCGCCAAGGAGCTGCTGCAGCGCAATCTCGCAGCGCTGCACAAGCTCGCGAGGAGACTTCTCGAGGTCGAGGTCCTCGAGGGCGAGCAGCTCGACGCGCTCTTGAAAGATTCGCTGGTGCTTCCGAAGGTCCCACAACCTGTCTAGTCTCAGAGCTGTGATCGCACGATCTGTGGCTGTGCTTGGCTCAACCGGCTCGATTGGGACGCAGACGCTTGCGGTCATCGAAGCGCTCAATCGGGCCGGGCATAGTTTCTCTGTTGTAGCACTGGCGGCGGGCAAAAACTTAGAACTCTTAGCAGCGCAAGCCCAGCGTTTCCGGCCAAGGCTGATAGCTCTCAAGCGCGCGAAAGATCTGAGTCGACTCAGGCAGCTCCTAGGGGCTTCATGGAGTGGCGAGATCGTCGTCGGCGATGAAGGGCTCCTCGCAGTAGCGACGCACCCTCAAGCGGATCTGGTCGTCAACGCACTCGTAGGCGCTGTAGGGTTGTTGCCCACCCTCGAAGCCCTCAAGGCAGGGAAGATCGTCGCGCTGGCAAACAAAGAATCTCTCGTCATCGGCGGGCATCTTGTGCAAGCTGCGCTTAACCTTCATCTTCGCCCGCCAGAGG
>CAZODX010000182.1:1138-3157 GCA_964578715.1 uncultured Thermotogae bacterium
AAGGCGTACAGTCCAGACGAAGTCTGGTCCCCATAGATAGCGAGCACAGCGCGCTCTTTCAGTTGATGCACGCTGTGCGTCGGGACGAGATCGAGAGGGTCATCTTGACCGCCTCGGGCGGGCCCTTCCGCACACGACCGTTAGAATCGTTTGACGCGATCACCGTCGCGGAAGCGTTGCAGCACCCCACCTGGCAGATGGGCAAGCGCATCACGATAGATTCGGCGACGCTCGTCAACAAAGCATTCGAAGTGATCGAAGCCCACTGGCTCTTCGACCTGCCCTATGAGAAGATCTCGGTCTTGATTCATCCGCAGAGCGTGGTGCACGGGCTGGTCGAGCTGAGAGACGGAAGTATCGTCGCTCATCTGAGCACGACGGATATGAAGCTGCCCATTCAGTATGCGCTCACTTATCCGGAGCGCGTGCCATCTTCTGGAGAGAGATTAGATCTTGTGAAGCAGAAGGTAGAGTTTGCGCCGGTGGGGCGGGAGCGCTATCCGGCGTTCTGGCTGGTGTGCGAAGCGGGGCGTCGTGGGGGGACGTTCCCGGCGGTGGCCAACGCCGCCGACGAAGTCCTGGTGCAGAGATTCTTAAACAGAGAGATCTCGTTTGTGGGGATTGCGCGTGGGTTAGAGCGGGTGCTCGCTGAGCACGAGGGCGTGCCCAATCCCAGCGTCGAAGAGATTCTTGAGGCCGACCGGTGGGCCCGCGCGCGCGCTAGCGAGATCGCCCACGATTCGCTATGATATACACACCCTGAAGGAGAAAACAGAGTATGGAGAACGTACGAAAATGGTTTGCAGTATCGGCCGTTCTGTTGTTGCTCTTGGTCTTCATCGTCGCCTTCACCAACTACAATCAAGAGTGGAAGAGATACCAGCGGGCGTATCTGACCAAGGTGCTCACTGATAAAGCCCAAGCAGAGAAGGGGTCGCTCTCGCTCCTCGATCGGATCGCCATTGCTGTGAGCGCCGAGACGAATCTCCAAATTAGAAAAGTCGTCACCGACGTGGGGCGCAGCGCCGATCTCTGCATGACCTGTCACGTGAATATCGGCGTGCCGGGGTTCACGCAAGAGCCGCTGAAGGATCTATTGGAGACTCATAAAAATATAAGAATTATTGAGCAGTTGCCGTTCGACCAAGTGGGGTGCACGGCGTGTCACGGGGGGAACTCGTTAGCCCTCACCTCCGAAGTAGCTCATCACGAGATGCGCACGCGCTTCGCGCAGATCTTCGAAGAGTCTATTGAAAAACTGCGCTCGGAGCGCTGGGCCGAGCGCCAGCGGGGCATCGAGCGCATCCGCTGGATGACCGCCAACGACTTCGGGTTCGTCTTCAACGCGCCCAAAGAGAAACGCGAGGAGGCCATCGCGCGCATCATCGCGTGGTGGCAATTGCATAAAGACACGTTCTTGGTCGAGGGCTTCGGGGAGCGTAGCTCGCCGTTCCGCACCGAAAATCCCCAAGCGAAGGTCATCGAAGCCCGCACGGACGTCTCCGTCGCTGGGGAGCCGTTGCAGTTCGTCGGCTCGGCGACGTGCGTGGCATGTCACGGCCACCCTGAGATCAGCGACGTTTACATCCCCGAATCGAGCAAGCGCCACGTGGAAATCTGGTTCCGCCCAGAGTTTATGACGAGCAAGAACATCGACGAGTTCAAAGACCATCCGTTTATAGACCAAGAGACCCTCAAGACGATGGACGTGACGTGCGAGGCGTGTCACGGGCCAGGGAGCGAGTACACGAAGCTGATGCAGAAGGGCATGGCGCTGGAGGCCGCAGGGCAGAGCGTCGAAGCCGCGGCGCTCATCGGCAAAGCCAAAGAGATCGCGCGGGCCAACGCCAGACAGAACATCAGCGAGCACGACCCGGCAACGGGGTACTCGCGCATCTGGGCGATCTTCGAGAGATTAATCGAGAAGGCGCTCGCGGCCCAAGGGCAGAACCGCCCCACCGAATAACCAGACTTCGTCTGGACAAGCTTCGCACGCTGCGCGTGGGCTTCATCTTCGCC
>CAZODX010000183.1:0-3133 GCA_964578715.1 uncultured Thermotogae bacterium
TTACATTCTCTCCGGGGCCTTCAAGCCCAACAGCGCAAACGCCCGCTCTAAGACGATCTGCACCGCGCGACAGAGCGCCAATCTCGCCTTCATACGCTCTGGGTTTGTCTCGTCCAGCACCCGATACTTCTCGTAAAAATCATGAAAGAGCCCGGCCAGCTCATGCGCGTAATTCGCCAAAAAGTGCGGCGCAAGATGCTCCGTCGCCTCGCGCACGACTTGGGGAAACTCGTCGAGCTTCTTGATCAGATTCAGTTCGGCCTGCTCGCACAAGATGGCCAGATCGGCCTTCCCCACCTCAGGGAGCTCGCCCAGCTTCTCAAAGATACTCTTAATGCGCGTGTACGCGTACATCACATAGTAGACGGGGTTGTCCTTGGACTGAGACTTGGCCAGATCGAGATCAAAGTTGACGTGCGAGTCCGGGCTGCGCATCAGCAAGAAGAATCTCACGACGTTGACGGCAAAGTCCTCCAGGCTTCGCCTGGACTGTTCGCCTTCCCCGGCCTGGGGCCGGTGAAGATGTACCTCAAGCGAAGCGTGCTTGATCTCGTCAATCAGCTCGTCTATGGTCACGAACGTCGCCATGCGCTTGGACATCTTGACGGGCTGGCCCCTACGCAGGAGATTCACCCATTGGTGAATGAGCACGCGAATCTTGTCGGGAGTGCACTCCTTGGGGAGTTTGCCGCCTTCCCACAGCGCCCGCACCGCAGCAAGCACATCTTGATACGTATCTTGGTGATCTGCGCCGAAGATGTCAATGATCAGATCGAACCCGCGCAACAGCTTGTTGGCATGATACGCCATGTCGGGAAGTCTATAAGTCGGCTCGCCGGTATGACTGCGTACCAGTACCCTGTCTTGCGGGCGCCCAAGGGCCGTCGCCTTGAACCAGATCGCCCCGTCTTTCTCATAAGCCAAGCCCAGCTCATGCAGCCACTGCAACACCTGAGCACTGGTTACGATGACTTTCTCTTGTGCTGCCGCAGGCAGCACGGTCTGCAGTCCAGACGAAGTCTGGAGCCAGCTCTCGTTGTAGTAGACGTCGAAGACCCGCTCTGGAGGAAGCCGAAAGAGCCGACTGAGCGTCTGCTTGATCTCGGTGAAGAGTTCTCTCTCGGCGAACTCCGTGAACTGCTCGACGGCAGCGTCGGCCCAGCTCTCGCCGTGCTGCTGCTGAATCTTTCTGGCGATCTCGTAGATGTACTCGCCGTGATAGCCCTCTTCGGGGAATTCTGCGGGCTTGCCTAAGAGTTCTAAATACCGTGCCCGCACCGACTCGCCCAAGAGCTTCATTTGGCGTCCCGCGTCGTTATAGTAATATTCGCGCGTCACGTCGTAACCGGCGTTCTCTAAAAGCCGTGAGATGACGTCGCCCAGGACGGCTTGGCGACAGTGTCCAATCGTCAACGGCCCCGTAGGGTTGGCACTGACAAATTCGACTTGGGCACGCTTGCCCTGGCCGATCTTCAGCGTCCCGTAGTCGTGCCCTTGGGTGAGGATCTCGTGCAAAGCGAGATGGATCGTCTCCGGCTTGAGAAAGAAATTGATGAACCCCGGCCCGACGACTTCGATCTTCTCAAACCAGGCTTCGCCTGGACCGTACGCCAGCGAAGCTTTGATCTCTTCGGCGATCTGGCGTGGAGCTCTGCTGAGCTGGGCTTTGAGCGCAAACGCTATTGTGCTCGATAAATCCCCGAACTCCGGCTTCTCCGGTACTGAGACTTCTACAGGCACAGAGAGCCCATAGAGCTTCTGTATCGTCTCTTGGAGTCTCTCACGCACGAGCTCGCGCAGCATCTTCTCTCCGATCTGTCATGGGCAACTGGCCCGCTCCGGGTTGTACGCGTCCATGAGTCTATCTAAAAAGCGCATAATGCGCTGCTCGATCTCGGGGGTGATCTCTTCCGCGTCGAACGCATCGAGTCGGCCCCAGGCCGTCAGCGCGATCTTCTTCTGCAAGCGGGGATAGGGCGCGACGATCACCTTGCAGTACTTCTCGAAGTGCTCCGTGCGCAGGCGTCCGATCAGTCTTTTGAGACCTTCGGCGACCGGGTCTTCCAAGGCGGGGCTCTCCACAGGACGGTACTGTACTAAGATGCCCCCAAGGCGCAGCATATGCACCTGAATCTCGTCGGGGATGGGGCTGTCGTGAATGCCCCAGTCGGTCGTTGCCCCAGCATAGGGGCCTGATGTCGGCGGCACAGAGTTATAGCGCACCGTCTCGCCCAAGCGCAACTCATAGTCACTGGGCTGTTGGATGGGGATCGCGACCCCGGGCTTGGCAAAATAGATTCTATAGACGACCCAGCCGCCTAGCCCCAGGACCACGACAAAGACCCCTACCCAAAGACCCCACCGACGCATCGCCTGAGAGAAGGTTGGCCGCGAGCCCTCACGCCGCCTGGGGACGGCCATAGGACGCCTCTTCCGATGGTCGCTGTAGTGCATCATTGACAGCCCTTGCAGGCAGATTATATCATAGAGCAGGACAAGGCGTCCACGCAGAGCGCAGGAGGGTCGGAATACTTATGGCGCAGTATGTACAGATTATGCAGTTGGCCGACATGCCGTGGGAGCAGGGGATCTCGCCCACGATCTGGCAAAAACCCATGTGGACGCGCTCCGACTCCAACTCCCACGCCCAAGTGATGCTGGTGAAGATGGCTCCTGGGGGAACGTCTCCCGCCCATCGCCATCCCCATCCCCAATTGTTCTATGTGATATCGGGGACGGGGATCGTCCGGTTAGACGGGGTCGAGCATTCTCTCAAGCCGGGCTCGGTCGTGCGGGTGCTCGGCGGCGAGCTGCACGACTTTGTCAATACGGGCAGCGAAGAGCTCGTCATGATCGAGCTGCAGCTCTTCGACATCAAGATCGATCTCAAGAAAGTCTTGGAGCAAGCAAAAAAGCAAGCTTAAGACTATGAATCTCACAATCTGGGTGCTCGCAACACGTCCGTGGTCGTTTACCATGACGGCGATCTCTGTTGGGGTCGGCGGGGCAGTCGCTGCCCTTGATGGGGCTTTCGACGTCTGGCTCTTTCTTGTAACGCTGATAGGGGCGATCTGCGTCCACGGCGCGACTAATCTTATTAATGACTATTTTGATCACAAGAGCGGGGTAGATC
>CAZODX010000184.1:0-3130 GCA_964578715.1 uncultured Thermotogae bacterium
ACCGGCGACCTCTGCGTTGCGAACGCAGCGCTCTCCCAACTGAGCTACGGCCCCAGTAAGCTTTCTAAATTATAGCCGTTGACATGCTGCTTGGCAAATGCGCCCGTCAGCGCAGCATCCTCTTGAAGAACGAAACCATCTCTTGAAATGCGTCTTGGGTCAGGGGCGTCTGCAGCAGTTGCCCACCCCGTAGCATAAAGCTGTGCGGCTGCCCTTGATAGACCTTCAGCTCAAAATATTTACCTGCCGCATCCAGCTCTGTCGCGTAGCGATAAATGTCGGCAATCGGGCTGGGGCGATCTGCCGTACCGTGAATGATGAGCATCGGAGCTGTAAGCTGATTGATCACATCGGCGGGCTTGCGTGGCTGCATCGGCGACCCACCAGAGTATGGAAAGCCATACCACGCTACCCCAGCCTTGAAGTCTTCAATAAGGGGCAAGAAGAGCATCGTATAGCGTCCCCCAATACAGAAGCCCGTCAGCCCGATCTGCTGCGGGTCGACTTCGGCACGGCCCTGCAGATACGCGATCGCGTCGCGCAAGAGTTGCTCCATCACTGCATCGGGCGGGGTACGCTCATAGGCTTGCCATTGTAGCGCCAGCACGGCAAAGCCCTCAGCCATCAACAGATCGCTGATCGTCTGATACCCTGGCTCAAAGCCGTTGATGGAGTGAATGAGGATGACTGCCGGTCTGCGGCCTTCCCCGGCTGGAGCGACAAAGTACGCAGGATAGCTCTTGCCCCCGCTGGTGATCTCTACCGTTGTCCCCTGGGCTTGCCCCGGCTCTCGCTCCATCAATACCAGTAAAGCACTGAGCAATCCTCCAGCCACAAGCGACACCCGAAGCCATCGCGTCATGGTCATCTCCTCCTGTGCAAGAGTGTGCTCTTATTATACACTGTTGTCTTGGCCGAGCCAGATCGGGTATGATGCTCCTTGGGTGAGTGCAGCTATGAGCCATGATTTTTCGCAGAAGATCGCACAGAGCCTTCACGATGCAGCGATGCACACGGCCCTCAGCCGCGCCAGTCTCTACTTTGATCTCTCGCGCACCTGGGCGTTCGCTGATATTCCCGACCGAGATTCTTTACGGCGCGCCGCGCGTCAGATCAAAGAACGCTCCATCGCGCAGCTCGACGCGTTGATCGAGCAGCTTCGCGAGCGCGTCACGCAGCACGGTGCGCACTTCTATCTCGCCCCCGATGCCCAGGCTGCCAATGACTATCTGACAAAGCTCGTGCGCGAGCGCGGCGTCACAAGAGCCGTCAAGTCCAAATCTATGGTCACGGAAGAGATCGAGCTGAATAAGCACTTAGAATCTGCTGGCGTCGAAGTGATCGAGACGGACTTGGGGGAGCGCATCATTCAGCTTGCGGGCGAGCGCCCGTTCCACATCACCGGGCCGGCCATTCATAAACCTCGCGAGGCCGTAGGCAAACTCTTTGCTGAGAAGCTCGGTGTCCCCTACACCGACGACCCTTATGAGTTAACGAAGATCGCCCGCGCGGCGCTCAGACAGAGTTATCTTGAAGCCGATATGGGGATCACCGGCGCCAATTTTGCCGTCGCCCAGACCGGGACTTTTATTATTATCACCAACGAGGGCAACGACCGGCTAACGATGACGCTTCCGAAGATTCACGTCATCATCACAGGGATTGAAAAGATCGTCCCAACGCTTTCTGACGCTTTGGTGCTCTTGAAGCTCTTGCCGCGCAGCGCCACGGCGCAGAAGCTCACCAGTTACGTCTCGCTGGTGACGCCGACCTCTCCCCCAGCCTCTCCCCGACACAAGGGGGCGAGGGGGTTAGGTCAAGATCGCGACGTGCACGTCATTGTAGTCGACAACGGGCGCAGCCGGATGCGGGCCGATCGAGATTTTCGCGAAGCGCTCTACTGTATTCGCTGCGGCAGCTGCATGAACATCTGTCCGGCGTTTCGTTCGGTAGGTGGGCACGTCTACGCCGGGCAGACGTACATGGGCGTCATCGGAGCTATTTGGACGGCATTTGTAGATCACAACGGCCAAGGCGATCTCCCGCGCGCCCGCGAGCTGGCTTCCCTGTGCATGACCTGCGGGCTGTGCGCTCAGGAGTGCCCGGTGATGATCGATCTTCCTTGGCGCAATGCACAATTGCTCAGTCGCGCCAACGAAACCCTTGGGCGCAAGCCCATAGATCGCCTGAAGAGTTTTGCGTACCGGAAGCTTCTGCCCAACAGAAAGCGCCTGGCGCGTGCCGTCACAGCTTGGCAGATGGGCACACGGGTTGGGCTACCTAAGCTCGCCCACGCGATTCTCGCGCGCACCGACGAAGACTTCGCCCACGGGATCGAGATCGTACAGGGCCATCCGTTTAAAAAATTCTTGCACAAGCGTCTCAGTGAACTGCTCTCAAAAAACCCCGGAAGCCCAAAGCATCGCGTTGGGTACTTTGTCAGTTGCGGGATGGACTTGCTCTATCCCGACGCCGGGGAGGCGACGATCAAAGTCTTGCAGCACAACGACTGTGCGGTGCGCTGCGCCAAAAAGCACATCTGTTGCGGTGCTCCAGCGTTCTACTATGGCGATGAGATCGCCGCGAAGCATTTAGCTCGGCTCAATATCGAGATTTTAGAAAAACTCGACGCAGACGTCATTCTCTCTGACGAAGCGACGTGCTCAGGGTTTTTGAAGAACTATCCTAAACTCTTGCGCGATGACCCCGCGTACGTCGAGCGCGCTGAGAGACTCGCTCGCAGAATTCGCGAGCTGAGCGAGTTTTTAACCCAGATTGAGCTGAAGCCCTTTGGGGTTCTCTCGGAGCGCGTCACGTATCATGCGCCGTGTCACCTGGCACGCACGCAGCGATTGGGTGCAAAGCCCCTCGAATTACTCAAAAAGGTCCCAGGGCTGGAGCTCAAAGAACTAGAGAAATCCGAGCACTGTTGCGGGGGCGCGGGGACATACAGCACGATCCATCACCGAATCTCGCTCAAGATTCTCGAAGACGAGCTTGAACGCCTGAAAGCGACGGGTGCGCAGACCCTGATGACGCCCTGCTCGGCGTGCATGATCCAGCACCAGTACGGGTGCCGGAAACACAAGATCGCGATACAAACGGCGCATCTGTCGGAGGTGCTGGCGCG
>CAZODX010000185.1:0-3073 GCA_964578715.1 uncultured Thermotogae bacterium
CACCCGCCGCACTTCCCCTGACAGCCCCAGCTCTCCAACAACGACTGTCTGGCCGTCTATGGGCTTTTCTTTATAGCTTGAGACGATCGCCGCGGCGATCCCAAGATCAAGAGCCGTCTCGCGCACCATCAGCCCGCCCGCCACGTTCACGTAGATATCCTCCCCGCTGATCTGCGCTCCTAAGTGCTTCTCGATGACGGCTAACAGCAGAGCGACACGATTGAGATCCAATCCCGTGGCGCGCCGCTGGGGGTAGTTCGAGCGCGTGAATGCTACGAGTGCTTGAATCTCGACCAAGATCGGGCGCGTCCCCTCAAGAGTGGGGACGATCACCGAGCCGGGGGGCACCGGCCCGCTGCGCTCCGTGAAGAACTTCGACGGATTGGCGATCTCTCGGAAGCCCGCTTCGGTCATCTGGAAGACCCCGATCTCTTCTGTTGAGCCGAAACGATTCTTGACTGCCCGGAGAATGCGCACGTCGCTCTCGCGCCCCCCTTCTATATAGAGCGCGACGTCGACTAAGTGCTCGATCGCCTTTGGCCCGGCGAATTCTCCGGACTTCGTGATGTGCCCAATCAGAAAGATTGGGATCTTGTGTGCGCGCGCAAGCTGGCTCAGCTCAAACGTCGCTTGACCGACTTGAGAAGTCGTCCCCAGCCCGGCGCCCTCCCCCTCGGGGAAGACCGTCTGGATTGAGTCGATGACCACAGCGGAGGCGTGAGTACCAAGCACATGGTCGCAGATCGCCGGGAGATTCTGCTCGTGCACGATCAGGAGATCTTTTGTGTCTTTCAGGGCGAGGCGTTCCGCGCGCAGCCTGATCTGGCCGGGGGACTCTTCCCCGGAGACGTAGAGCACGGGGCTCTCTTGGGCGAGCTGCGCCGCAACTTGCAGCAAGAGCGTGGATTTCCCGATGCCCGGCTCACCCCCAACTAAGAGCACCGAGCCGGGGATCAGCCCGCCCCCGATCACCCGATCGAACTCCGCGATCTGGGTAGGACGGCGCTGGATCTCTGTGATGGGAATATCAGTAAGGGCTTGCGGGGTCGAGACCGCCTGAGCGCCCGACTTCCGCTCTGAGAGCTCTGTAAGCGTTTCCCAGTGGCCGCACTGCGGGCAGCGTCCCAGCCATTGCACCGACGCATAGCCGCAGTCCCGGCACCGATACATAGCCCTCTACACCAACTCCGGCGTCTTCTCCTCCTTCTTGGAGAAGCAGATCTGCCCGTCCTTGGCGTCTATAAGAATCGAGTCGCCCTTGACAAACTCGCCCTCTAAGATCTTGTCGGAGATGGGGTTCTCAATCAGTCTCTCTAAGGTTCTCACCAACGGGCGCGCCCCGTACTTGGGATCGTAGCCCTCTTTAATCAATAACTCTTTGGCTTCTTCTGTGACGGAGATGAAGATCTCGCGCTCGCGCAGTCGCTCCGCAAGCTCGCGCAGCTTCAGCTCCGCAATCTTATAGATGTTCTCTTTGGTGTGCTGATGGAACACGATAATATCGTCCAGACGATTGAGAAATTCCGGGCGGAAGAACTCTTTCACTTCGCTCATGACGCGGCTGCGCATCTCCGCGTATGATTCTGTGGAGTCGACTTCATCAGCAGTGCCAAACCCCAGCGCCGCGCGATCCGTGATCGTCTTGGAGCCGAGATTGCTCGTCATGATTAAGACCGTATTTCTGAAGTCCACACGCCGCCCTTGCGAGTCCGTCAGCGATCCGTCGTCCATCACTTGCAAGAGAATATTGAACACGTCTCGATGCGCCTTTTCGATCTCGTCGAAGAGCACGACCGAATAGGGTCTTCTGCGCACGGCCTCGGTGAGCTCCCCGGCCTCTTCGTAGCCCACATACCCCGGCGGCGCCCCGATGAGCCGCGAGACCGAGAATCTCTCCATATACTCGGACATATCTATTCGGATGATCGCCTCTTCGTCGCCGAAGAGGAACTCCGCGATCGCTTTGGCCAATTCGGTCTTGCCCACACCCGTGGGCCCCAAGAACAAGAAGCTCCCGATGGGGCGCTTGGGGTCTTTCACGCCCGCATAGGCGCGGCGGATCGCGCGCGCCACGGCCTTCACCGCTTCGTCTTGATCAATGTAGCGCTTGTGAATCTCCTCTTCCATCGTGAGGACGCGCTTGGACTCTTCCATCTTCATGTGGCCCACAGGCACGCCCGTCCAGCTCGAGACCATCTGGGCGATGTCATCTTCGGTGACCACGGCTTCGTACTCGTGAAACTCCAGCTTCAGTTCGCGCAGGCGCTCCTGGAGCTGGCGCTCGGCATCCCGCAGCTGGGCCGCACGCTCATAGTTCTGCTCACTGATCGCCGCGTTCTTCTGCTCGGCGAGCGCGCGCAGTTGCTCTTCCAGCTCCCGGATCTGCGGGGAGAACGAGCTCGTCTCTAAGCGCTTCTTCGCCGCGGTCTCGTCGATTAAGTCGATCGCTTTGTCGGGCAAGAAGTGATCTGTTATATAGCGATCGGAGAGCTTCGCCGCGGCGTAGAGCGCCCCGTCGGTGATCTTCACACGATGATGCGCTTCGTAGCGCGGGCGCAGCCCTTTGAGAATCTTTACAGTCGCTTCGATGGAGGGCTCTTCGACCAAGATCTTCTTGAACCGTCGCTCTAAGGCTGCGTCTTTCTCGATATATTTGCGGTATTCGTCGAGGGTCGCCGTGCCAATACACTGAATGAGCCCCGAAGCCAAGGGGGGCTTCAAGATCGCCGAGGCGTCGATAGCTCCCTCAGCCCCACCAGCACCGACAACGGTGTGCAGCTCGTCAATGAACAGAATGACATTTCCCGACTCGATCACGGCGTTGACGATCGCTTTCAGTCTCTGCTCGAACTCCCCGCGATATTTTGTGCCCGCGACGATCGCCGCCATGTCGAGTTCTATAATCTCCTTGCCCAGGAGCGGGGCAGGAACGTCCCCCGACGCGATGCGCTGGGCTAAGCCCTCGACAATAGCAGTCTTCCCCACTCCAGGCTCCCCAACAATGACGGGATTATTCTTCTTTCTTCGTGAGAGCGTCTGGATGATACTATTGATCTCTTTGTCGCGGCCGATG
>CAZODX010000186.1:0-907 GCA_964578715.1 uncultured Thermotogae bacterium
CGTCATCGAGTTCTTGCACAATATAGGACTGGGGCCAACCCCCTCCAGCGAGCGCACGATCCCGGCCCTCATCTTGCGTTCTCCTAAGTCTGTGGTCGCCGCGTTCTTACGGGCGTACTTCGAGGGCGATGGAGCAGTAGAGCGTTCTGGGCGCAGCTTGTTACGCATCAGCGTCTGTTCCGCCAGCTCTAGACTGCTCCGCCAGCTCCAAGTCGTGCTCTTACGCTTTGGCATTGTCAGCAATCTGCGGACGGGACGCGATCAGACTTATCGCCTACTCATCAGCGGCTTCGAGAACATCCAGCTCTTCGCTCATCAGATTGGGTTTCTCTCCGAGCGCAAGTGCCAGGCCCTGAGCGCAGTCTTGCACGCCTTCTCCGGCAAGGCACTCCCCCGCCATGACTTCATCCCGTTTGTCGCCGAGTACGTGCGGCAGCGCGCAGTGCGCCATCGCAGCTGGCTCAGCAAGCATAACTTCGACCGCTACGTCCGCTTCATAGAGGCTCGCCAACGCTTACACGACGCACTCCCCAACGATCCGTGGATCGCTCTGCTCCTGGAGAATCACTATCTCTTTGAGCCGGTGGTCTCCATAGAAGACGCAGGGCTTCAGACTGTCTACTCTGTGCGTGTAGACAGTTCGTGTCATTCGTTCTGGGGGAACGGCTTTATCAATCACAATACAGAAGCGCGCCTGGCCCCCATCGCCGAAGAGTTTTTAGCCGAGATCGAAGAGAACACCGTAGATTTTGTGCCGAACTTCGACGACTCGCTCACCGAGCCCACTGTCTTGCCCGCCAAAGTCCCAAATCTCCTCATTAACGGGGCCTGGGGCATCTCCGTGGGAATGACTACTCAAATTCCCCCGCATAACTTGGGCGAGGTTGTCGACGCGCTCGTCCATCTC
>CAZODX010000186.1:917-3014 GCA_964578715.1 uncultured Thermotogae bacterium
TATATCAAAGGGCCGGACTTCCCCACCGGCGGGATTATCCTAGGGCGCGAGGGGATCGAAGAGGCCTATCGCACGGGAGAGGGCAAGATCCGCGTCCGCGGCGTGGCCCGCATCGAGGACCATAGTATTATTATCTCCGAGATCCCCTTCCAAGTGCGCAAATCGACTCTCGTCGAATCGATCGCCAATAAAGTTCGCTCTGGGGATATCGACGAGATCTCCGATCTCCGAGACGAATCGGATCGCGACGGGATCAGAATTGTCGTGGAACTCAAGCGCGGCAGCAATCCCCAGCTCGTCTTACAGAAGCTCTACAAATACACGCCGTTGGAGTGGACCTTCGGCGCAAATTTCTTAGTGATCGTCGACGGCAACCCTAGAAAATTAGCTTTGAAAGAGCTACTCTATTATTTCTTATCGCATCGACGCGAGGTCGTGCGCCGCCGCACACAGTTCAGATTGAACGCCGCGCAAGAGCGCGCCCATCTGTTAGAGGGGATGCTCAAGGCCATCGAGAACCGCGATGGGATCATAGAATTGATCAGCAAATCCAAGGACGTCGCCGCCGCCATGGAAGCTTTGCAGAAGAGATACAAACTCTCGGAGAAGCAAGCCGATGCGATCCTGAAGATGCAGTTGCGACGCTTCACAGCGTTAGAGAGCCACGAACTCCAAGAAGAGTATGCCGAGAAACAGCAAGCGATCAAAGAGTATAAAGAGATCCTTGCCAATCCGCAGAAGCTCGATACGATCATTAAAGACGAGCTGCTCGCCCTCAAGAAGAAATACAGCGATCCGCGGCGTACTCAGATCGTGGTGGACGTCGACAGCAGTGAGATGCTCAGCGAAGAAGCGCTCATCCCCGACACAGATTTGCTGATCAGCGTGAGCGTGAAGGGCTACGCGAGCGCCCCCAAAGAAGAAGCTTACAGAAAGCAGCAACGCGGCGGCAAGGGGATCTTAGTAATGCGTCTGCGTGAGGGCGATGCGATGAAACGCGTCTTCACCTGCCATGCCCGCGACGATCTGTTGGTCTTTACCAAAACCCATAAAGCGTACAAGCTCAAAGCGTATCAGCTCTACTCGGAGCGCCGCGACGTCAAGGGCGAAAATTTAAGAAACTTCATCGCGATGGAGCCCGACGAAGAGGTCTGCGCCATGCTCCCGCTGCACACCGACGGCACGGAGCAGCGCTACTGTCTGATGGCCACTGCCCAGGGGATTCTCAACCGCAACGAATATGCAGACTTCTATAACGCCCACACAAGCGGGATCTTGGCGATCAATGCCGAGCCGGGGGACTATATCGTCGACGCGGCGATTTCCAAAGGCACCGGCGAAGTCATTCTGGCAAGCGCTCAGGGGATGACCATTCGCTTCAAAGAAGAGCTGGCACGCTGCACGGGGCGGCCCAGCAAAGGCGTGATCGGGATGCGCCTGGACGCAGGGGATCGGCTTGTAGGGCTAGTGACGATCGAACCCGGTGACCCCGAAGATAAGCTCTTATTAGTCACCGAGAACGGCTACGGCAAGCGAACACCCTTGGAAGAATTCCCGTCTCAAGGGCGTGGGGGCAAGGGCGTTCTGGGCATCAAAGTTGACGAGAAGACGGGCCTGGTCGTGGCCATCGAAAAAGTCAAAGACGACGACGAGATCATGGTGACGACGCTCAACGGGCAGATCATTAGAATCTCAGCTCAAGAAGTGCGCATCGTGGGGCGGTACGCCAAGGGGGTCAAACTCATAGACTTAGACGAGGGCGATAAAGTCGTCTCCGTGGTGCGCTACGTGCCGGGCAAGAACAGCGAGCCATGCGAACGGTCATCGGCTTAGAAGTGCACGCCCAGCTCTTGACGAAGACCAAGCTCTTCTGTAGCTGTTCCGCAGAGTATTTTGGAGCGCCGCCCAATACGCATACGTGCCCGGTGTGTCTTGGGATGCCCGGGGCACTCCCCGTGACCAACGAACAAGCTGTTGAGTATGCCCTCCGTGTGGCGCTCGCCCTCAACTGCGAGATCCTCCCGCGCTCGACGTTTGCGCGCAAGAACTATTTCTACCCCGATCTGCCCAAGGGGTATCAGATCTCGCAGTTTGACG
>CAZODX010000187.1:0-2996 GCA_964578715.1 uncultured Thermotogae bacterium
GCTCGACCTCGACGCTCACCTCATCGGGATGAAATCTCACTCTGGGCATCGCTCATGCTTTCCATTCGTTCTTCAGATACGCGGGAATACCCGCAGCTTCCTCTGGACCGACTAAGACCTCCCAGCCGCCCAAATCTTCGATCTCGCCTTTGAGCACCGCCACGAGACCCGGAATCACCAATTTCTTGTGCGCGACCTGGTCCATAACGCCGTAGCTCTTGACGGCCTTCACGATCGCTTCGGCGGTGAGCTTGTCGTCCGCGTACGCGTTCAATACCCCAAGACCGCCGGTATCGACGACGGCGATATACGCGGGGACGCGGCTGTTCTCGACCTCGCCCTCAACCGTAAAGTACGTGAGCGCAAAATTCGTGGTGACCAAGACGGGCGAGTTCGGCCCCGGCTCGCCGACTTTGTAGAGCTTTGCTTCGACGGCGTTGGGCACCTGCGGGTCGGTAAAGATATTTTGTCTGACTGTGAGGATGGGCAGCAGTTGCGAGCGCTCCGCGCCGTCCATCACCACGAGGCTCGCGTACTTGCACACGAACGTCGTCGCATACGCTGTCTCTAAAAACGGATCGCTGGCCGTCACGGAGACCATCACGGGGTAGCCGACGGCCCTGAAATTCTTCTCCAGCGCAAGCCGGCGGAGTTGTGTCAGCTTGGCCAAGCCATCGGCCAGCCCATTGATCTCCGGGTAAAGCACGAGATCTTCAACGCCCAAAGCTTTGATCTGTTGTGTAAGCTCAGCCAGCTCCTCCAGCGTCGCCGCGTGCACCGCCAGCGGACTCTTAAATTCTTTTGCGAGCGTCGCGAATTCTTTAAAGTTCTCTTTGGTTGCAGCGCAGAGCAGTGGGCGGCGCTCCGCGCAGATATCGAGAGCTGCCTTGAGCGCCTGCGGGTCTGGGCTCGACAAGACGAGCGCCAAGGGCGTCTTCTCGGCTGCAAGCTTGACAGCTTGGGCGAATTTATTTGCATCTGAGGTCGTCTGTTCAACAGCAATCGCGTTGACACCGATGAGCTGGCCTACACGCACAAACTGCAACTGATTGATCTTTTCGATGCGCTGGACAAGCTCGCTCTCCGAGAGCGCGTCGCGCACGCGGATGGCGATCACCGTGGGATGATGAAACTTCTCTTCATGGCGGAAGAGCACGGTCTCGCCGCCCAACTTTAAGGCGCGATCTCCTGCGCCAAGAGTGACGGTGCGCATCGGCGGGGCTTGCGCTTCGGAGAGCGCCGCTTTGGCTTCGGCTGAGACGTGCGGACACTGCTCCAGCCCGACTTTCTTCGCCGCGACCTGCATCGCGAACGCCATGCACGTCGGGAAGTTACAGTCGCCGCAGTTGGTCTTGGGCAAGTGCTTATAAATTTCTATCCCCGTGAGTTTGGCCATAGCGATCAGCTCCTACTGCACAATCGGCTCCATCTCCAGCGCGGGGTGCCCCACGCGCTGCAAGAACTCTAAGAGTTCTTCGCTGGTCGTCGCGTCTTTTTCGGTGGCGATCTTGTCAAAGAGCTCGGGCATCCCGATCTCCTCCAAGCGCTTTTGTAGTCTCTCTTTGATCTCTTCTTTCAGCTCGCTGGGCATCCAGACCAGTCTCTTGATCCCGCCTTCAGCACTGATGAACTTTTCGCTCGTCAGATAGAGCTTGCCGACGCCCAAAAAGCCCGGCGTCTGCACCCCGCCGCCCACTTCGCCGGCCATCGTGGAGAAGGTCATGCCGATGGGCGTCATCCCATTGAACTCGCGGTTGACGACCATGACGCCGTTGCACTCCGGCAACACCGCGACGATGCACTCGAAGCACCCGCAGCTTGTCTGCGGGTTCTGCATGATCGAGTACATCGAGACCCGCTCGAGATTGCCGTTGGACGCGACGCGGACGTACTCGTTGACCCCTTGCCATTCGCCCAGGACGGGATCGAGACACACCCCCTTGGGGACGGGCTTGTTGGGACCGTGTGGGTCCATCTCATACGACGCGCCGCAGTCGAGCCACGTGTACGCACCGCACAGACCCAGGCGCTGCGGCGTCACGATGCACACGTGATTGGGCGCGTAGCTCTGACACAAGATACAGCTATAGAACTTATCTACGTCCTCGTCCCTCATCCCCATGACGCGCTCGTCGCGTTGGCGATAGATCTCGCGCGCTTCTTTGAGCAGCGCTTCGACCTGGGCTTGCTCGGTGACGATCTTCACTTGGACTTTATCGACTAACGCTCCAAAGTCCTCTTTGAATTTCGCGACCAAGACCTCGCCGTAGTGTCGCAAGCGAAAGCCCTTCTGATACGCTTCTTTGGAGATGCGCACCCACGGGATATCTCTCTGCCCGATGTGCATCACCCCGTTGATGCAGCTGATGAAGTGATGGATTCTTCTCTCCAAGACCGGCTCGAAGTCGGGCTTTAAGTTGCGCCCGGCGACGTCAATGAGCACCCCCAGGGGCATGGCCTCGCCCTCTTTAGCTTTATCTATATCTGGACCGATCAGCTCGATCTTGCCGTCTTCGACCTCGTCCATAGGACGAGCGCGCAGCAGCTCAAATGCCGTACTGTATTTCCCGCCAAACTCGACATAGAGATTCTCTTTCCGCACGCGCTCGCCCTCAAAGCCCGCCCCATAGGGCACCGGGATGGGGATCTTGGCGATCTTGATCTTGAGCCCGCGCACTTCGATAGCTTTGTGCACGATCTTATCTAAAGAGATCCCGGAGACGACGTGCTCATACGTGCAGATGCCCCTGGGCAGAATCTGGGGAATGGGGGCGTCGGCGATCACGGGAAATCCGAAATTGATGGCGCCCGCGGCCGTGGCGTACTTTTCGTCGGTCAAGAGCTGCCCTAATCCCCCGTTCCCTTTCTCTGGAGAGGCGTGGGGGGTAGGGTCCATATCAGCGCCCAACGCCAAGACGAACGCGAAGACGCGCTCCTTGTTGTAGAGCAAGATCTTGCGCGCCGCGTCGAAGCTGCCGGGCTTGATCCCGCCAAAC
>CAZODX010000188.1:0-2468 GCA_964578715.1 uncultured Thermotogae bacterium
GAAGATATCGCCGCCGAAGTCGTCCCAGCCCTCCCAGACGACGCAGAGCCGCCCGCCGCCGACAGAGACTGCCGGAGCGACCGGCCAATCGCCTCCGGCGCCCTCCGAGACGTTGATCGGTTCCCTCGGTTGCAACGTCTCTGCTGGAGGAACAACGCTGAGAAAGATATCGCCACCGAGATCGGCCCAGACGACATACGCCGTGCCATCGGGAGCGACGGCCAAATCTGAGTTATAGACGAGATCGCCGCTGGCAAACCCAGCTTCGGCGAGCACGACCGACTGCCAAGCCGACTGCTGGGCCTGGCTGCCCCAGCCCACGCTGAAGAGAACGACCATCACGAGCACCGACCACTTCCCCAGGGTTCGAGAACTCATCGTTTCACCTCGCAGAGCAAAGTACAGCAATTATATAGAGCTTCGTGCGGAAGGCAAGCTTGACAGGGAGAGGCGACGGTGTTAATATAAATATGCTCTCTGGGTCTATAGCTCAGTGGTAGAGCGCGCGCCTGATAAGCGCGAGGTCGGAAGTTCGATTCTTCCTAGACCCACCAGGGACAGTTCAACAGTTCCAAGTTACCAGTTAGACAGTTCAGAGTTTTTTGTGGCAAAGATCGAGAGATTTGAGGAGATCAAAGCCTGGCAGCTAGCAAGAGACCTCGTCAAGATAATTTATAGCTTCACATACAGAACCTCATTTCATAAAGATTCAAGCTTAAGCATTCAGATTCAACGAGCTGCTGTTTCTATTATGTCGAACATTGCTGAAGGCTTTGGGCGTGGTTCCAACCGAGAATTTGTAAACTTCCTCCACATTGCACGGGGTTCCTGTGCAGAAGTACGCAGCCTGCTCTACGTTGCTCTCGATTTAGGATACATTGATGAGAAAGAATTCACTCGGGCTTCTCAGCAAGCTGAGGAGACCTCTAAAGCAATTTCTGGGTTCGTTCGGTATCTAAAATCTGCCCAGTAGTTCCCTCAAACTTGAACTTTGAACTGGAAACTGGTAACTTAGAACTGTCCAACTGTCCCTCGGGGCCGTAGCTCAGCTGGGAGAGCGCCCGCTTTGCAAGCGGGAGGTCGGCGGTTCGACTCCGCTCGGCTCCACCACGCCTACCGATCTTGTCTTCTCTCAATAAGCCGTGTATACTCTTGCCGTGGCTTCTCGGCTGTACAGGAGGGAGCAGGAGGAACCCATGCGTCGCTACGGTCTGTACATCGGAGGCCACTGGCACGACTCTCCCACACGCTACCAAGTCCGCAACCCCGCTACTCAAGAGCCTATCGCCGAGTGCGCCGTCGCTACGGAAGCCGACGTAGATCGCGCGGTGCGCGCAGCAGCCCGAGCTTTCTCGGATTGGGCCGCACGCTCCTACGAAGAGCGCGGCGAGTCCTTGAGAGCTATCGCCAACGCCATCAAAGAACGCTTCGACGAGCTGGCGCTGCTCGAGTGCCAACAGACCGGTCGCCCCATCAAAGAGATCCAAGCCCACGACATCCCTGCGACGATCAGTCTCTTTGAGTATTTCGCGGGGATCGGCCCGGTGGTCTTCGGCGAGACTATCCCCGTTCCGGGAGAGTATCTCACGTACACGCGACGCGAACCCTTAGGCGTCGTCGCCGCGATCACGCCTTGGAATTTCCCATTATGGCTGGCAGCATTGAAGATCGCCCCGGCACTCGCTGCCGGCAATACCGTTGTCATCAAGCCCGCACCAACGACCCCGCTCACGACCCTCGAACTTGCGAAGATTATTGAAACCATTGGGCTGCCGCCGGGAGTCTATAATGTGCTCACCGACCCCACACCAGCAACGGTGGGCAGCGCCCTGTGTGCAAACCCGTTAGTCAATAAGATCGCATTCACGGGTTCGACCGCGACGGGCACAAAAATCATGCAATTAGCCGCGCCAAACATCACGCGCGTCTCACTAGAACTCGGCGGCAAGGCTCCGTTCATTGTCTTTGCGGACTGTGATTTCGAGCGCACTCTCGCGCAAGCGCTCTTAGCGAATTTCTTTGCCCAGGGGCAGATGTGCACCGCCGGGGCAAGACTGCTCCTGGAGCGCCCGATCTATCAAAAATTTTTAGATGCGTTCGTCGAGCGTGCGTCAAAGCTGAAGATGGGCGATCCCAGCGACCCCATGACCGAGTTCGGCACGCTCCACTCCCAAGCCCAGCTTGAGAAAGTGAAGCACTACGTCAAGCTCGCCCAAGAGCAAGGGGCGCGCTTGGTGCTCGGCGGCAAGCAACCCCAGGGAGCAGAGTTCGAGCGCGGCTTCTTCTTTGAGCCCACAGTCTTCACTGACGTCAAGCCGACGATGGCTCTCGCGTGCGAGGAAGTGTTCGGTCCCGTTGTTGCAGTAATGGCTTTCGAGGGCGAAGATGAAGCTGTGCAGATCGCCAACTCGGTAGAGTACGGTCTCGCTGCCGGGATTTTTACGCAAGATCTTGGAAAGGCGGTGCGC
>CAZODX010000188.1:2478-2955 GCA_964578715.1 uncultured Thermotogae bacterium
CCGAGTCAAGGCCGGGCGGATCTGGGTCAACTGTTACAATATGCATCCGGCGAGTGTGCCCTATGGGGGTATGAAGAAGAGCGGCTTTGGGCGCGAGGCGGGACTGCACTGCTTGCTCGATCTCTACACAGAGATCAAGAGCGTGCAGATAGATACGAGCCCGGATTTCTTCGATTGGTTTATGTGACCTCTCCCCTCAAGGGGGAGGGTAGCCAGGGGGTAGGTCCCAAAAGGTGATTCTATGCAAGAGGCTTTCTTCAGCTTTGAGCTGCCCACGAGAATTCTCTTTGGCGTTGGAGCGCTGGGCAACCTGCGCCTCGAGATAGATACTCGCGGCTGGAAATCAGTGCTCGTCGTCACCGACAAGGGCGTGCGCCAGGCGGGGCTTCTCGATCGGCTCACCGCGCAGCTTGAGGGCCTTGACTACGCGATCTACGACGGTATTCTCCCAAACCCGACGGTGCAGTGCATCGAAGG
>CAZODX010000189.1:0-1401 GCA_964578715.1 uncultured Thermotogae bacterium
CCGCGCCCGCCTTGCTCGATGCGCACAATCGGCGTCTTACACGAAACACACGGCGCGCCCGCACGATCATAGACCCGCAAAAAATTCTGAAAGTTCCCAGGCTCGCCCGTGAAGATTCTGTACGTTCTCACCGACGTCCCCTGCTCGGCAATCGCTTGCGCAAGAATCTTCTCGATCTCGGTGAAGAGCCGGCGTGCTTCTGCCCGAGAGAGACTGTTCGCCGGACGCTGCGGGTGAATCTTACTGGCAAAGAGCGCCTCGCACGCGTAGATATTCCCGACCCCGGCGATCTTGCGCTGATCGAGTAAGAGTCGCTTGATCTCTTGGTCGGTCTGCAGGAGCGCATAAAAATTCTCAAAAGTGTAATCAGGCTGGAACGGCTCGATCCCTAGCTCCGCCAAGGGAGGCAGCTTAGTGACACGCGCGCTCGGCACCAGATGCATCGTCGCCAGACGGCGCGTATCACTGAAATAAAGAGTCTTGTTCCCAGTGAACTCGAAGACAAAGCGAGGTTCTTTGACGGGGATGAGCGTGGGCCAGCCTGTCATGCGCAAATGCAAGATCACCGTGTGCTTCCCGAAATCGAAGAGCAGGAATTTCGCGCGCCGTCTCACGACACGCAAACGATGGCCGATGATCGCTCGCTGAAGTTCTTGCTCCGAAGTGTTCTGGAGCAGGCGCGGCTCATAAATTGTGAGGGCTTTCAGCGTATGCCCTTCAAGCCCTTGCGCTAACGCGCGGCGAAGCGTCTCGACTTCGGGAAGTTCGGGCATCGTCACAGCCCTCCCCCAGGCTTCGCCTGGACCGTACACCGTGCCGCCTGCGGCGGCACGCCGAATAGTCCAGACGAAGTCTGGAGAGGGCTTCCCTACCAGCACGAAGTCTCAGTCACATTCGGAGAAGCCGCAGTCGCTACAGATATAACAGCCGTTGGTGAATATCAAGACACCGCCGCAACTGGGACAGAGCTCGACGTCACGCTTGGCGTCGTGGCCATTGGAGCCTCCAGGAAGCGATGGCCGCGGCTTCACTTCCTGAAGGAGCGTCAGTTGCTCCCCACCCCGAAGATACTCCGCGATAGCTTTGGCAATCGCATCGGGCACGGAGAAGACCACCGTGCCGTCTTCTTGAACGACGGGGCGCGAGCCGCGAATCAAACTCAATTGATCAATGATCGCGCTCGGCTTGACCCCTGAGCGCAGCGCCAGCGAGATCAAGCGCCCAATCGCTTCCGTGAACGCCGCCGTCGAGGTGCCCGACTTGCCCAGCCCCTGCACGAAGACCTCAAAGATTCCTTCTTCGTCTTCATTGACAGTGATGAAGACCGTGCCCAGCTCCGTCTTCATTCTGTATGTTTTGCCCTTGGCGACGCGGGGGCGCGGGCGCGGCACGAGCGTCGCC
>CAZODX010000189.1:1411-2851 GCA_964578715.1 uncultured Thermotogae bacterium
CCTCACGATAGACCGTAATCCCCTTGCAGCCCGCCTTCCACGCTTCAAAATAGATATCCCCAATCGTCTCCGGCAAAACATCCTTGGCGAGATTAACAGTACTAGAGATCGCATGGTCGATGTGCTTCTGGATCGTCGCCTGCATGCGCACTCTCATCATAGGCTCGATCTCGTGCGCGGTGACGAACGTCTTGGGCAGCTCTTGAATATTCGCAAGCCCCATCTTCTCCATGTACTCCCGCACCAAGGGATGGCTTACTTCAAACTCGCCCTTGCTTAAAGACTTGGACTTGCGCACGTAGCTGAGACTGAAGATCGGCTCGATCCCCGAGGAACACCCTGCCAAGACCGATCCCGACCCCACCGGCGGCACCGTCAGCAGTGCTGCATTGCGCAGCCCGTTCTTCTTGATCTTCTCAAGAAGAGACGAGTCCAGACGCTTGATGAACGCACTCTTGAGATGCTTCTCGCAATCGAACGCCGGGAAGGTCCCCTTCTCGACTGCGAGCTCGGTGCTCTCGTCGTAGACGATATGCTTGATGCGCTCAAAGAGCTTATCGGTGAACGCGATGGCTTCGTCGGTGTCGTATTTGAGGCCGAGCTTGATGAGCATGTCGCCAAACCCCGTGAAGCCCACGCCGATTCTGCGTGAGCGCAGGCTCGCTTCGCGCTGGGCCGGCAGCGGGTGCTTGTCCGCGTTGTAATCGAGCACGTTATCGAGAAAGCGCACCGCGTAGCGTAACGCCTTCTCTAAGTTGGGCCAGTCCACTCGTGCGTTGGGCGTAAAGCTGTCCAGCACGAACTTCGAGAGATTAATATTGCCTAGACAGCATGCTCCGTAGGCTTCCAAGGGAATCTCAGAATTGCTCACGATCAACCCGTTGCCGATGAAAGACTTCGTATCCAAGACGGTAAGATCGTAGACCGGCTCGCAGGTCTCCTCTTGGACGACGCGCGAGACTTCCGTAGTGATCGTCACAGGACGGAGCGCCCTCGTGCGTCCTGCACGCAGCGCTTCGATCTTCTGTCGCTTTGCTGAGAGCGCACTCCCAATGTAGTGAGCGAATCTCTCGATGCAGGGGTAGCTCGTGATGCACAGCTTATAAACGTCATGCTTGGACGTGTAGAGACGCTCTTCGCCATCCACGGTTACATATCTAAAGGGCGTCGTGCGGCGGCGGTTCTTCTCCTCGGCTTTGTATACAGTCATGCTGGAGAAGATGCCAAATTGCAAGAGCAAGAGCTGCACTTCTCGGATGAGCCGCTCCGAGATCGAAGAGAGCGAGATCATCGGGCGCTGAGAAGGAGTGGAGATGGTGCCGTCGGCGTCGAAGAGCCCGCGCAAGAACGCGGCTGTGATCTCCTTGGGAGCACGGAAGATCGGCTCTGGCACGTGCTTTGCTACGCCCTTCTCTGGGTGCAACCCAAGCTGCTGGAGCA
>CAZODX010000190.1:0-2849 GCA_964578715.1 uncultured Thermotogae bacterium
CCCGCAGCGACTCTAAAAGTCTCTTCCAGAGCGGGCCCCGCGTGCTCTCGAACGCTTCGGCCATCGCCTCGACCGTCTCTTGGCTCACTAAGATATTGCCCTGAACCGCAAAATTTTTCCCCACGATGTGTCCTGCCCAGGGATAGCACTCTTTCCCCGTGAACGCCGCCGCCCGCCCCTGCGCGTCGACGATGCCCAGTTGGCGATGCTCGCGGCCTGCGTCTGTCTCTACGAGCTTTTTCAGCGTCTCCTCCGCTGAGAAGCCGAGCTTCATCATCGCCAAGCCCCGTGGGCCGTAGCTCGTGTTCGCGTAGGCTTGCGTGGCAATCGCGCCGACGCGCGCTTCCGCCCAGGGCACCACTGCGCCTACGGCTAAAAACTTCGACTGCACCGCCACACCCCACTCCCCGGCTTTGAGATCACACGCCACAATCGAGAACGTCGCAAGCACTCATATCACCCCTTATTTTATTATTCAGTGCTTTCCGTGCTGCTCTGCGCTTTCCGTGATTCACATGCCCTTGCCCGCAGCGCCTTCCATCGCTCTAAGCGTTGCTTGATCTCGCGCTCGTAGCCCGCGTCTTTCGGATAATAATATCGCCTGCCCTGCAGGCTCTGCGGCAGACACTCCATCGGCGCGACGCCCTCAGGAAGCTGATGCGCGTATTGATAATCTTTCCCGTAGCCGATCTCTCTCATAAGCTGCGTGACGGGGTTGCGCAAGTGCAGGGGGACCGGCTCGTTGCGCGTCGTCTCTACGTCGTGCTGGGCTTCGCCGAACGCTTTATACACCGAGTTGCTCTTGGGCGCGGTCGCCAAATAAATAACCGTCTCGGCGAGCGCCAATTCGCCCTCCGGCGAGCCTAAGAAATCATACGCATCTTTCGCTGCAACAGCGACCGAAAGCGCTTGCGGGTCAGCTAAGCCGATATCTTCGACGGCCATGCGTATAAGTCTTCTAGCTATATAGAGCGGGTCCTCGCCGCCGGCGAGCATCCGCGCCAGCCAATACAAAGCCGCGTCGGGATCAGAATTCCGAACGCTCTTGTGCAGCGCGCTGATTAAGTTATAGTGCTCTTCCCCAGATTTATCATAAATGGGGAGCTTGCGCTGCGCTATCTCTTGCACGGTTTTTAAATCTATCAGCTCTTGTGTCGTCTCGGCGGCAAGCTCGAGCAAATTCAAAGCCCTGCGGGCGTCGCCATCGCAATACTGCGCGATAAACTCTTCAGCGTCGGGAGTGAGCTTTAAGTTTCGTGCGCCCAGGCCGCGCTCGCGATCTGCCAGGGCGCGCCTGAGAATCTTTTTAATATCTTCTGGGCTGAGGGGCTGGAGCACAAAGACCTGCGAGCGCGACAAGAGCGGCGCAATAATCTCAAATGACGGGTTTTCTGTGGTCGCTCCCACTAAGAGAATCGAGCCCTCTTCGACGTAGGGCAGAAAGACCGCTTGCTGGGCTTTGTTGAAGCGATGGAGCTCATCAACAAAAATAAGATCGCGCACGCCGTAGCTCTGAAATTTTCTCTTGGAGCGCTCCATCGCACTCTGAATCTCTTTGATGGAAGACCGGGTCGCACTGAACGCCAAAAACTCTGCTCCGCACGAACGGGCGATGATCCAGCCTAACGTCGTCTTGCCCGTGCCCGGCGGGCCCCACAGCACCAGCGAGCGAATCTCGTTCTGCTCGATCATCTTCCGCAGGGGTCTGCCTGGGCCGACTAAGTCTTCTTGGCCCACGAACTCCTCTAAGCTCTGGGGGCGCATCCGTTCGGCCAGAGGCGGGCGCTGCTGCTTCGCTCCAAAGAGCTGACTCATCGTCTTATTGTATGGCGCGCCGCATAGAGAAGCAAGCTATAAGCCCTTCAGAAAGCGTTCCAGCTCTGCGCGCGAGACTATGCCTAAGACATCTACAAAGCCCGACGACAGCTCGTAGATAATGCGGTAGTCCCCGACACGCAAGCGATACAGCACACCACGAGGCGTCTGCAGACGCTTGATGCGCTTGCGTGGGGAGAGTGGATC
The DNA here is from genome assembly GCA_964578715.1 of uncultured Thermotogae bacterium. Lineage (GTDB taxonomy): Bacteria > Bipolaricaulota > Bipolaricaulia > RBG-16-55-9 > DRXL01 > JANXCC01. The sequence continues at coordinate 2,023 of CAZODX010000190.1, forward strand.
ACGCTCCAGCTCGCTCAAAGCCTTGAGAACACGCTGTTGCTGAAGCGGGTCGAGACGACGCAACTGGCGCTGGGATCGCTGCGCCAGACGCACTTGCCACACTTACTTCTCCTTCGCTTGCAGCTGGCGCAGCGTGACAAACTGGCCGCGCGCGATCTGCTGGCGCGCTTCCTCAAAATCTCTCTGGAGCTGAGGATGCTGAGCCAGTACAAAGTCTTCCCACTCGTCGCCATGGAGGGGCAAGACGATCCCACAGGGTTGGCCGTGGCGGGTGAGCACCAGCACCTCCTTGCGCTGCCGCACAGCTTTAAGCAGGGTTGTAGCTTGCTGACGGAACTCGCGGACGCCAACGATGCGCATAAAGATCATCCTCTCAACAATGATGATACCGCGTCGCTGATCTTTATGCCACATATCCTGTCAAGCCCCCGCCTTGCCCAAGATGTGCGATCTTTCCACACACTCGTGGGGCAAACTGTCAGAAGACGAGCGACGATGAGTATAATACTCCTACACCGCCACAGCGGGAGGGAAGAAGATGGAGCAGCCACCGTCGGCTCCGGTGTGTCAGGCGGGCTGTCTGCTTGAGGGGATCATGCTCCAGAAGCCCCTGCCGTGCTTTGTCTATCAACGCGGGGAGCAGATCGTCCCCCGAGAGCGCGTTTTTTTGATCTGTCACGGGCCGGTGGGGTGTTTGTGGGGGTCTGGGCCGGAGCATAGCTGTCTAGAGATCCTTGCGCCAGGGGAGTGCTGGGAGAGCTGGGAGTGCGCTGCTGGGGAGTGCCGGGTGTGGGCCTTAGGGGAAGTGGGAGGGCACTGGATCAAGC
>CAZODX010000191.1:0-2836 GCA_964578715.1 uncultured Thermotogae bacterium
TGACGCCCATTAAAATCTTATTAGAGCAACTGATTGACGCACTCGACGAGTCGCGTCCAGAGCGTCTCGAACAAGCGATGCAGATCACCAAAGAAGCCCTGCACGCGCTGACAGCCCTGTAAGCCCCTTGCATGGTATCTCCAAATTCGATAGACTGTGGCCCACTCCCAACACGTGTGCGAGGGATATGCTCTACATCGCGCTCTTCCAGAAGAGCTTTCAGCGCATGATGGCGTATCGTGTGGCGACCATGGCGGGCATTGCTACGAATTTCTTTTTCGGCTTGCTGCGTGCGTATCTCTTCATTGCGGTCTTTGAAGCCAGCGGCCGTGCCGAGATCGGCGGCTACTCGCTGCGCGATGCGATCACGTACACCGCGCTCACCCAAGCGTTAGGAACGCCTATTGCTATTCTGAACTGGTGGTGGGAGGTGATGCGCACCATTCGTTCGGGCGAGATCGTCTCAGATCTAACCAAGCCCTTTCATTATTTCAGTTTCTGGCTGGCGCGCGATCTGGGGCGAGCTGCGTTTCAGCTCATCTTTCGCGGGCTTCCGATCTTGTTCGTCTTTCCGCTCTTCTTCGCGCTGACATGGCCCAACTCGCTCACCCAGTGGACGCTCTTTCTGATGAGCGTGGGTTTTGCTGTTTTTATCAGCTTTTGCTGGCGCTTCTTGGTCAATCTCAGCGCGTTCTGGTTCTTGGATGCCGTGGGGATCGGGCGGTTCGCTTGGCTGATCATGGCGTTCTTGTCGGGATTTCTCGTGCCCGTCGCGTTCTTCCCAGATTGGCTGAAATTCGCCGTGAGTTTTACTCCCCTGCCGGCAATGGTCAACACGCCCATCGAAATCTACGTGGGGATCGTACAGGGAACAGCACTGTGGGCAGCCTTGGGCAGCCAGCTCGCGTGGGCTGTCGTGATGGCGCTGCTCTGTGAGTGGGTCTACCGTCGCGGGGTGCAGAAGCTTATCATTCAAGGGGGCTAGCGTGCTCTCGCTTTATTGTGTCTTGATCGGAGCGCAGCTGCGCTCCCAAATGCAATATAAATTTTCATTCATCGCCGACTTTTTCGCGACGCTCATCGGGATGGGGTTGGAGTTCGCTGGAACTTTAGTATTATTTACCCACATGCCGGCGCTGGGCGGCTGGACGCTCCCCGAAGTCGCGCTGCTCTACGGCACAGCAGAGCTCTCGTTCGCGCTCGCCAATATGGTCGCCGAAGGGTTCGACGGGCTTGCGAACGTCATACGTTTAGGGGAGTTTGATCGCTTCTTAGTAAGACCACGCAGCGTCTTCTTTCAGGTGTTGGCGTCAGAATTTGCGCTGCGCCGGTTGGGGCGCGTCGCGCAAGCGATGCTCGTGCTCGGCGCGGGGCTGTGGCTCCTGCGTGCTGAGTGGGGTTGGGAGAGATGGCTCTTTCTCGGCTGGACGGTGCTGGGCGGGATGATTTTCTTCATAGGGCTTTTCGTGATCGGGGCGACTTGTGCGTTCTGGACGATTGAGGGCCTAGAAACGATAAATATCTTCACGCACGGCGGGGTGACGATGGCCAGCTACCCGCTCAATATCTTTGCAGAATGGCTGCGCAATCTCTTCGTCTTCGTGCTGCCGTTGGCGTTCGTCAACTTCTACCCCATGCTCTTTTTACTCCAAAAGCCAGACCCGTTCGGGCTGCCGAGTTTCATGCCATTCCTCGCAGTCCCGCTGTGCTCTTTAGTCTTATTCGTTGGGATAGCGTTCTGGCGCGTGGGTGTACGACATTATCAAAGCACGGGACACTGATATGGCGTTCATTGAAGCGCGAGAACTGAGCAAGCACTTTTTTATAGCCAAGCACCGGCGCGGCATACTGGGAGCGCTGCGCAATCTCTTCTCGCGCGAGCAGCTCGTCATCAAGGCCGTAGACAGAATCTCTTTCACCATCGAGCGGGGTGAATTGATTGGATATATTGGCCCCAACGGCGCGGGCAAATCGACAACAATCAAGATGCTTACGGGGATTTTAGTGCCGACATCGGGATCGGTGACCGTGGGCGGGCGCGTCCCCTGGCAAGAGCGCATTGAGCACACGCGGCGCATCGGCGTCGTCTTCGGGCAGCGCACCAACTTATGGTGGGACCTGCCCGTCATCGAGAGTTTCGATCTATTGAGACATATCTACAAAATCCCGCGCGACCGATATAATCAAAATCTCAGGGGTTTTGAGGGCTTGCTCGATCTGGGAGAGTTCTTGCAGACGCCGGTGCGCAGCCTCAGTTTAGGGCAGCGCATGAGGGCCGATCTCGCAGCTGCCCTGCTTCATGATCCTGAAGTGCTCTTTCTCGATGAGCCAACGATCGGGTTAGATGTCGTTGCGAAAGAGCGCATTCGCGCTTTTATTCAGGAGATGAACGCCCGCTGCGGCGTCACTGTGATTCTGACAACACATGACTTAGGCGACGTCGAGAAGCTCTGCAAAAGAATCTTACTCATTGATCGCGGGCAGCTCCTCTTCGACGGGCTTCTGAGCGAGCTCCAGAGGCGCTTCGGTGGTGAGCGCGAGCTCATCGTTGATTTCGCCGAGGAGTATGAAGACGTCTCCATTGAAGGTGCAACCGTCATCGCTCGCGAGGGCCATCGCGTGACATATCGCTTTCCGCGCGGGCAGCTCAGCGCTTCGGAGCTGATCCAGAGATTAGCATCGCGCTATCGTATCGTCGATCTAACCGTGCGTGAGCCGGCCATCGAGGACACCGTGCGTCGCGTCTATGAGGAACAGTTGCTTGCGCAAACATCGTCCAAGTGATATCGTTACTTCTATGAACGCCCTACGGTGTGGGGATCGCGAGATTCACCCT
>CAZODX010000192.1:0-2764 GCA_964578715.1 uncultured Thermotogae bacterium
CGCTCTTGGGCGGGCCGCACTCGGCGGTCACGACAAATCTTTTCGATTCGAGAGCATGCTTGAGGTTGCTTTCCATTGTTACTCCAATCTGACCTCTCCCCCAACCTCCCCTAAAGCGGGATGGGAACTCCCCTTCCCTTTAGGGAGGGGGGCTGGGGAGGTAGGTCTTCACACTGAGCTTGTGCTCACAGAAGATCAGCTTGATGCGCTCATCGAGAGATTGCGCGCCGCTCCAGAGATCTCTCTCGACACCGAGACGACCAGCGAAGATGCGATGACGGCGGAGCTTGTTGGAATTTCGTTAGCGATAGAGCCAGGAGCGGGCTTTTACATTCCCCTCGGACACAGATATCTGGGCGCGCCACAGCAGCTCTCGCGCGATCTCGTGATCGAGAGACTCAAAGCCCTGCTGGAGGCCAAGCCGATCATCGGGCAGAACCTCAAATACGACGCGAAGATTCTGAAACGCTCCGGGATCGCTCTAAAAAATATCGTCTTCGACTCGATGCTCGCGGCATATTTGCTCGATCCAGAGAGCCGCAAAGATTTGAACGAACTCGCGCGCCGCTATCTGGGGCACAGTGTGATGGACTTTTCCGAACTTGGGGCCGACCGAATGGATATGGTCACAGTCGAGCAAGCAGCTCGGTATTCTGTCGCCGACGCCGAAGCCGTGATCAGACTCAAAGAGAAGATGCTCCCAGAGCTGCGCTCCCGAAATCAAGAGAAGCTCTTCTATGAAATCGAGCTGCCCTTGATCCCCGTGCTCATCGAGATGGAGCTGAACGGGATTCTCTTAGATAAAGAAGTGCTCCGCGAGCAAGCGAAAGAGTTGGAGACGTTGGCGACCCAGCTCTTGCAAGATATCTTTCGCTTGGCCGGACAGGATTTCAATCCGAATTCGCCCAAGCAAGTCGCGCACATTCTCTTTGAGAAGCTCAAATTGCCCGTGCTGCGCAAGACCAAGACCGGCCCCTCAACCGATGCATATGTTTTGCAAGAGCTGGCCGGCTTGCACCCGCTCCCAGAAAAACTCTTGGCGTATCGCGAGCTGGAGAAGCTCTTGAGCACCTATGTGAAAAAGCTCCCCGAATATATCCATCCTCAGACGGGCCGGGTGCACACAACGTTTCAGCAGCACGTCACAGTGACGGGGCGACTCTCTTCGACCGACCCGAATTTACAGAATATCCCGGTGCGCAGCGAGCTGGGGGGGCAGATCAGAAAAGCGTTTGTGGCGCCACCGGGAAGGGTGCTCATCGGTGCGGATTACTCTCAAATTGAGCTGAGGGTCTTGGCGCATCTGTCAGAAGATCCGGGACTGATCGGAGCGTTCGAGCGCGACGAAGACGTGCATGCGCGCACCGCCGCGACGATCTTCAATATCCCCCTAGAGAGCGTAGGGCCGCGCGAGCGCCGCATCGCCAAGATGATCAACTTCGGGCTGTCGTACGGGATGACGGGCTACGGGCTGGCGCAGCGTACTGGGCTGTCGCGCTCTGAGGCTGAAAAGTTTATCAAAAATTACTTTGAGAAGTACCCCGGCGTGCGGGCGTACATGGAGCGCGTCGTCCGCGAAGCCGAAGAGAAGAGATTCTTAGAGACATTGCTCGGACGACGACGGTACTTCGTGGAGCTGTCCAGCCAGACCAAACGCGAAGCGATCAATTTCCCGGTGCAGGGGAGCGCCAGCGATATTATGAAGCTCGCCATGCTGCGCGTCTATGAGAAGATACAGTCAAGCGAGATCAGAGCCGCTATGCTCTTGCAGATTCACGACGAGCTGATCTTTGAAGCCGACGCTGCAGAGGCTGAGGGCGCGGCTCAGCGCATCAAGCAGACGATGGAAGAAGCGTTTCAGTTGCGCGTGCCCCTCAAGGTCGAGACGCACATCGGGACGAATTGGGGCGAGATTTAAGGAGGAAAGGCCTAGCATACAAACTCAACCCCTGATCTGCACGTGATTTCCGTATCATCCTCTTGACTTTTCTCCCCGTTTGTGGTATATACAGGGTGATAACCCATAAAGACGCGCACTCCCGCCCAGAACTTTGCGGGAGCAGGGGAAGGAGCGCAGAAGGAGGAGATAATGCGCCCTGCTCGCCTGGCCAAGCTCACCCTCGTCCTCACCATCGTCTCGGTCCTCGTCGGCTGTACGTCGCTCTTCAAGTCCCAGAATGTCACCCCCCCCGCTGAAGCCTGATTCTGCTTCTGAAGCTGCTTTCCAGCCCTTGAGCGCTTCTGCTGACAGCTGTTCCAGCCCGATCCTTGAGCCCGATCGCTCTACTCTGCTCCAAGAAGCTCTTGCTGACTCCCAGCTGCAAGCGGTCAAAGCCCAGCTTGAGAGTCGTGGGTTCAGCATGAACGCCGACGAAGCGCAAGCGGTGCAGCTTGTCGGTGGGCAGCAGCTCTTAATTCCCTTTGGGGAGGATGCACACGTGGTCTGGACGAGAGCCAACGGGCAGACCGCAGCAGTGGGCTTGATCCGTCAGGGGAACAAGACCCTCAACGTCAGCGCTGATGGGCAAGAGCGCGTCGTGAGATTCTTGTCGGCGCAGAAGGCTGAGAAGCTGCTGCGCAAGCTGCGGGAGAAGAGCAAGTTCCAGCAATTTGAGGGGAAGCTAGCTCAGAAGGGCAAGAGAGTGGGCAAGGTGCGGGTCTTGTTCGATGAGACGAACAAGATCGCGATTCTGGGCATAGCTAATGAAGGGAATGCTGAGAAGATCGCGCACCAGGTGCGGATCAAGGTGAAGGCGGGCAAGGA
>CAZODX010000193.1:0-2469 GCA_964578715.1 uncultured Thermotogae bacterium
ATACGGAGGTGGATGGCCGCCGAGCAGTTGGAAGATCAAGATAGCTGCCCAGCCATTCAGTAAGAGCTGACTTGTGTTGAACGCGACGCGGGAGAAGAAGTATGAGGGATCTTGGCGTAGCCGGTACCAGCGCAAGACGATCTCAGCGGGCAATGTCCCTAACAGGATGCTCCAGATCATCACTGATGGACCAGCGATGAACAACACAGCGCAGTAAATGACTTCGCTTATTGAGACACTGTGCCTCGGAGCAATCTCAACCTCGAAAAGATCAGCTAGAAAAGCCAGGATTGCGGCAACTAGTACGATCGATATATAGTTACTCTGAAGGCTGGGCAGATAGAAGCTGAGAGGCACCGCACTAAGCAGCGTAACAAACCATATATAGAGCTTAGCTCGCCAGTTCATGACTGGCAGCATTATAGGGAAAATGAAAAAGGGAGTCCAATGCTGGACTCCCTTGTGCAGTCAAATTTCAGATGGGTTATGTCCACTTAGAGGGAGCGCCGCTCATGAGCACGAAGGCGCCAATGATCGCGAGAATGTACAACACCCGCGCCCCGATCTTCTCCTTCACCCAACCGGCCACCCGCTCCGCCACCTGCTCGTTGTATTCTCCCCACTTCATGGTACGTACCTCCCTTGTGTGTTGTTGATGACCGTATTTTATATGCAATTGTATGCGTTGTCAAGGGTTTCAGCGAAAATCGTCTTTGGTTCTTTCTCTAGAAGGGCCGAAACTCCCGCCGGAACTGCACCTCACCCCCCACGTCCACGTACTCCACCACCAACCGCCCATTCTCGGAAATCGTGATCTGCCCGAAGTTCCAATATTGGTTGCTCCCGTAAATGCGCGTGGGATTGAGCGTCTCGTCCAGCGGCCCCATGTAGGAGGTGAGCGCGCTCAGCGGCCCCGCCGTGAACTCATAGAAATCTATCACGCGATCACGGTTGGGATCGTACTGGATGACGTCAACGATATGCTCGTCCCCGGTGAGCCAGACGACGCTCTTAATTCTATTCTGAACGATGAAGTCTGAGATCTCGATAAGCTCGCGCTCGAAGCCCGTGGCGCTCTCGCCGTTGGCCCAGGAGTCACACGCCGCCGGGCAGTCCGAGGGGAACGAGAGTTTTACCGTCGAGACGATGAACTTCCACGTCGCATCAGAATTCTTTAAGCTCTCTTTCAGCCAGGCCAGCTGTTCTTTGCCGAGCATGGTCTTGTCCGGGCCGTCGGGGAGCTTATTGTCACTGCGATACTGGCGCGTGTCGAGAATAAAAATTTCGGCGTGCTTGCCCCAGCGGAACGAGCGATAGAGTCTGGTTGGGTCTTGGGGGTGCACCGTGATGGGGAAGTATTCGAAGAGCACCTGGCGCCCAATGGCGAGTCTCTTGGGATCTACGGTAGTGCCCGCAAAGTTATTGATCACTTCATGGTCGTCCCAAATCACATAGAGACTGGTCGCAGCGCGAGCTTTTTGATAGGGCTTGTCAGCGAGTTGGTACTTCTGTTTTGCTCGGTACTCTTCCAAAGTGTTGGCGACGAAGTCGCTGCCGGGGGCGTTGGGCGGGCTGGGGCAGCGCTCGTCAGTATAGGCTGTGTCACCGAGGAAGAGAAAGAAGTCGGGCTGCGCGTCGGCGAGCGCATTGAATATAAAATACTCCGGGCGGCGGCACATCCCCTGGCCGCCCAGGTCGGCGCTCCAGACGAAGCGCATTGCTGCGGGAGTGTTCGGTTCTGGAGCCGTGACGAACGTGCCGGCCACGGGCGCGCTCTGCTCAGCTCCAGATACTTGGTGCACACGATAATAATAGCGCGTCGCGGGCTTCAGCCCCGTGAGCGTGACCGTGCCGGTGAAATCTCGCTCTGCCGTGAGAGCAACGGGCGCGGTGCGCTGCGCGTCGCTGAAGTCTTCGCTTGTGCTGTACTCAACGACGAGAGCCGAGTTGTGGATTTCGGCCCCGCGCGCCCAGATGATGGCGCTGGTGGGCGTGACGTCGCCGGAGGAGACCCCGTGCGGGAGCGCCAGCTGCACCCCTGCGCCTACTCCCACCAAGGCCCACGCAGAACCGATGAGCAGTAAAACCCCGACCTTGCAGAGCATCTTCATAGCGGACACCTCCTGGGAAGGCATTCTAGCACTATGAGTCCGGTCTGCCAAATGGCTCTCTTGGCCGGAGGAGAGAGAGCATCTTGTGGAAGAGCTGGTCGCGGCTGCTGAGAGTGATAGTAAAGACCGAAAACTCCGCGCGTATCCGCGCAATCAGCGGATGCTCACAGCGCTCCTTGAACGTCACCACCAGGTCTTTCGGGCTATCAAACACCCTCGTGACGACATCCACCAAGCGCGGGCTGTGCAGCTCCATGGGCGCGATCTCATCGATAACGATAAGCTGGGCATCGCGGAGGGCGCGCTCCAGCGCCGGCACAGCAATGCGCTCCAGAACGCACAGATGGCCGCGATAGCG
>CAZODX010000193.1:2479-2748 GCA_964578715.1 uncultured Thermotogae bacterium
CAGCCCCCGCTGCCCCGTCGCGATATCGACGATTTCAAAGCCGACGCGCTCGTGATTGACTCGGATATCTTGAGTGAGGATGCCGCCGATCTGAACAGCGGGCAACGCCTCGATGAGACGCTTGCAGAGGGTGCTCTTGCCGGAGCCCGGCGCACCCGTGATCGCCAATCTCATAGATTACCGCAGCAGCAGCGCCAGTATAGCTTTCTGGGCATGGAGTCTGTTCTCGGCTTCGTCGAAGATCGCGCTCTGCGGCCCGTGCGCCACAT
>CAZODX010000194.1:0-406 GCA_964578715.1 uncultured Thermotogae bacterium
CGCCGCGAAGGGGTGCACTTCTATTTCTTGACGGCCCCAGTGCGGTTCATCGGTGACGGGAAGGTGCGCCGCATCGAGTGCATCCATATGAGATTGGGAGCCCCGGACAGATCGGGTCGTCCGGCCCCTGAGCCCGTCCCCGGCACAGAGTTCACGTTAGAAGTCGACACCGTGATCAAAGCGATCGGGCAAGAGAAGCGCGTGGAGTTCTTCCAGGCGCTGGGCTTGGAGCTCGAGGGCGGCCTGGTCAAGGTGAACGAGAACTTCCAGACGAGCCGCGAGAAGTACTTCGCCGGGGGCGATTGTGTCAACGGCGGAGCGACGGTCGTCGAGGCGGTGCGGCACGGCAAGCTTGCCGCTCAAGGGATCGCAAAATTTCTCGCGAAGGGGTGAGTCCCCCTATGAT
>CAZODX010000194.1:416-2737 GCA_964578715.1 uncultured Thermotogae bacterium
GTTGGGGGAGAGGCCAACAGAAGGGAGTACTATGATCGAGATTCGCTGGCATGGCCGCGGTGGCCAAGGCGCAAAGACGGTCTCACAGCTGTTAGCTGGGGCGGCGCTGCGTGGCGGCCGCTACGCCCAAGCTTTCCCCGAATACGGCCCAGAGCGCAGTGGCGCCCCCGTCAAAGCGTTCAACCGCCTCGATACCAAAGAGATCCGTCTCCATTGTAGCATCTCCGAGCCGGATATCGTCGTGGTGCTCGATCCCACTCTCTTGAGCGCGAAAGAAGCCCAGGTCACCGAGGGGCTCAAACGCCACGGCGTTCTCTTTGTAAACACCACCCAGACGCCTGAAGAGATCCGAGCCCTAACAGGGTTCCCAGGAAAGATTATCACTCTCGATGCAGACTCTCTCGCGCGGTCGGTAGGCGCTCGCTACTCCAACGTCGTGATGTTGGGGGCGTTGGCGCGGCTGCTGGGCACGATAGCTTTAGAAGACCTCGAGCGAGAATTCGAAAAACTCTTTGGCGAGAAGGCGCTCGCGGCGAATCTCGCGGCGCTCCGCGCCGGCTTTGCGGCGCTCAACGAGCGCGCAGAATTGGAGGCGACAGCATGAAACGCTATCAAGAGTTACCCATCGGTGGGGTGATCCCTGGGGGAGCCACGCCCCAGCTCGTGCAGACAGGGGGCTGGAGAGCAGGCAAGAAGCCGCTCTTCAACGAGAAGCTCTGCGTGAACTGTCTGTTGTGCTGGGCCCACTGCCCCGAAGCGACTATTCTCGTCGAGCGATTGCAGATGCGCGGGATCAGCTACGATCACTGCAAGGGGTGCGGGATCTGCTCCCAAACCTGCCCCACAGGAGCTATCCTCATGGTTGAAGAGAAGAAGAGCGAGCCCGCACCCACGAAAGCGGGTGAAGCCGTATGCGTGTAGCTCCAGCAGAGCTGCTCTTGCTCACCGGGGCGGAGGCCGCCGCCCACGCGATGCGACAGATCGATCCCGATGTCGTCCCCGTCTACCCCATCACGCCCCAGACCCCGATCATCGAGACGTTCGCCGAGTTCGTCGCCAACGGCCAATGCGATACAGAAATTATAAACGTCGAGAGCGAGCACAGCGCCATGAGCGCTGCCGTTGGGGCGTCTTGTGCTGGGGCCCGCGTCATAACCGCCACAAGCTCCCAGGGTCTAGCCCTGATGCTCGAGATCGTCTATATTGCGGCGTCGATGCGCTGCCCCATCGTGATCGCCGTGGGCAGCCGCGCCCTCTCCGGGCCCATCAATATCCACTGCGATCACTCCGATAGCATGATGGCCCGCGACGCCGGCTGCGTCCAGCTCTTTGCAGAGAACGCCCAAGAAGCCTATGACTTTATGATCATCGCCCAACGCTTAGCCGAAGATCATAGAGTCTTAGTGCCCGTGATGGTGATGCAGGACGGATTTACTATTACGCACTCGGCCGAGCCCGTAGCGCTCCTGCCTGATGAGACCGTCAAAGAGTTTGTGGGAGAGTACAAACCGCTCTACCCGCTCTTAGATATAGATCATCCCACGACGCAGGGGCCCTTTGCCCTGCCCGACTATTACTTTGAGCTGAAGCGCCAGCAGGTCGACGCCCTCGAAGCCGCTCGCACAGTTTGGCTCGAGCTCCAAAAGAGATTCACACAGATCTCGGGACGGCGCTACGAGGGCTTCTTCGAAGGGTATAAGCTGAGCGATGCTGAGTATGTCTTAGTCATTCTGAGCTCGACGGCGGGGACGGCCAAGGTCGTCATCGACCGACTGCGGCGCAAGGGCATAAAAGTGGGGCTGATCAAGCCCTGGCTCTTCCGGCCCTTCCCTGCCAAAGAGCTCGCCCAGGCCCTCGAGGGCAAACGCGCCGTGGCCGTCTTGGATCGCGCGATCTCGCTCGGCAGCTGGGGGCCGCTCTATTTAGAACTCTCTGCGGCCATAGGGCGGTATCTCCACAGAAAGCCCGTGCTCTATAACTATATCTACGGGCTTGGGGGACGCGACACGCCTCCAGAGCTCTTAGCCTCCGTCGTCAGCGATATGCAGAACGAAGCCGACCCCACGGTGCTGCGGTATCTGGGGTTGCGGGAGTGATCCTCTATGCCCAATACGAAAGAGCTTGCTCGCCACGAAGAGCTCCATAAGCGCTTCACCGGGGCGCACGCGCTCTGTGCCGGCTGCGGCACGCCCATTTGCGTCCGGACGATCCTGAACGCTATCGAAGAACCCGTCGTGGTCATCAACGCAACGGGATGCTTGGAGGTTGCCACAACTCGATACCCAACGACGGCGTGGAACATCCCGTGGATCCATGTGGCG
>CAZODX010000195.1:0-2732 GCA_964578715.1 uncultured Thermotogae bacterium
CTGCTGATGACGAGTAGAGCGAGCAAAGCTGTTATCTTGAGACTTCTCGGCATAGCTCAATCATAGTGCAAGAGGGGGATGGGGTGCAAGTGGGTGGCTTGCTCTTTTGTGCGCGATAGTGTATTGTAAAGTTCAGGGTGATTGGAAATGCGCAAGAGCGCCCGTCGTCGTACAAAGAGATTGAAGCGCTCGCAGGGGAAGCGCAAGGGCTAAACTTGACGACGCTCCCTTGGAAGGGCTAAAATACAGTCGGCTTGAGGCCCGGCCTACGGCATTAGGAGTGACTATGGGCCTCAAGCAGGTGCTCGAAAGATCTTTCGCTTGGCTCAGAGCGAAGCTCCGTTCTGCTCTTCAGAGGGTTTTCCTTTCATCGTCCCTATCTTCATCTGATGCCCTCACTCCATCTGGCCCACAACGATTAGTCGGCCCTTGGAGGGTTCTATGAGCAAACTTCATTGGGTCGCTTTGAGCAGAGTACCCGGATTGGGTGGGGCGCGCATGCGGGAACTCTTGGAACACTGCGGCAGCATCGAAGCCCTCTGGCACGTTGAGCCCAAGGCGCTCGCAGCCCTGACGGGATTGCCCCTAGAGAATTTCAGTACTCTCTATCGGTCTTTGGATGAGATCGCCCACGAGCTTGAGAGCCTCCACCGCGAGGGCATTGACGTCATCACTCTCGATGATGAGCAGTACCCCGTCTTGCTGCGGGACTTGCGCGATGCCCCGCCGGTGCTCTATGTACGCGGCTCGTTGGAGATCCGCGATCAGTGGGCTGTGGCTATTGTCGGGAGTCGCATGGCCGATCCGGGCTATCGCGACCAGAAGATGGCCTGGACGCGCCAGCTCGCGCATACCCTCGCAGAGTGGGGACTGACGATTGTGAGCGGCTTGGCGCATGGAGTCGACTCATGGGCGCATGGCGGGGCGCTCGACGCCCAGGACGGCAGAACAATTGCGGTGCTCGGCTGCGGGCTGCGCCGTGTCTACCCGAAGCACCATCGGGCGCTTGCGGATCGCATCGTTGCGCGTGGGGCATTACTCTCTGAGATCAATCCCAATGCGGGCACGTGCGGACAATTTCTGATGATGCGCGACCGGCTCATCGCGGCACTGTCACAAGCCGTCATCGTGATTGAAGCAGGCGCCCCCAGCGGGAGCTTTGACACAGCGCGGCACGCGCTCAAGCTCAAGCGCCGAGTTCTCGCTGTGCCGGGCAGCCCAGGGACGGATAAGCTCATCGCCGAAGGAGCGGAGATACTTGAGCTGGCGAGCGCAGAGGGAGACGAGCTTGCGCGAAGTTTGTTGGTATTAGAGTAACTGCGTCTTTGCATCATGCCCACTATGTACGTTATCATAAGCTTCGGCGAAACTCTTCTCGAGGTGATTGGTGCCATGAAACTCGAAGATATCAAGACGATCGCAGTGCTGGGCGCGGGCACGATGGGCCACGGCATCGCCGAAATCGCTGCGCTCGCCGGCTATAAAGTCAAAATGCGCGACATCACCGAAGAGCTCGTCAAAAAGGGCTACGATCAAATCAGCTGGAGCTTGAAAAAACTCACCGAGAAGGGCACGATCTCTCAAGAAAAAGCTGAAAACGCCCTCAAGCTCATCACCCCCTTGGTCGATCTCAAAGAAGCCGTCGCCGATGCGGATGTCATCATTGAAGCTGCCCCAGAGATCATGAGCTTAAAGCTCGCGCTCTTTAAAGAGATCGATACGCTCTCTCCGCCCCATACTATTCTGGCAAGCAACACAAGTTCTCTCAGTATCTCTGCATTGGGGCGCGCCACCCAGCGCCCAGAGAAAACCGTCGGGATGCACTTCTTCAATCCTGTGGTGCGCATGGCCCTCGTGGAAGTGATCAGGGGCGAGAAGACTTCTGAAGAGACGATGCAGCTGGTCGTCGAGCTCGCCAAAAAGCTCGGCAAGACCCCTATCCGTGTGGAAAAGGACGTGCCCGGGTTTATCGTCAATAGAATCTTAATTGGGCCCTATCTGTTCGAAGCGGCGTGGATGGTCTCGCGCGGCGAAGCGACCATCGAAGAGATCGATAGCCGCATGAAATTCTACGAGAACTTCCCCATGGGCCCGTTCGAGCTCCAAGATCTCACGGGGATAGACGTGGGCTACAATATTATGAAAGAAGGGGGCTTTCCCATCCCCCCTCTCATCGAGCAGGCCATCAAGGAAGGGCGCCTGGGGCGCAAGACCGGCCGAGGCTTCTATAACTATAAAGACGGGGGAGCGCAGTACTCCCGCGAGGCCGGCCAACGCTTCGACCCCATGCCGTTCTATGCGCTCATGACCAACCAAGCCGCATGGCTGATCGAGAACGGCGTCTCGACAGCCGATCAGATAGACCTGGCGTGTCAACTAGGCTTGAACTTCCCTGAAGGGATCCTGCGCCGCGCCGACAGAATCGGGCTGGACAAGATCGTGCGCACCCTCGATGAGCTGTACGCCAAACACAAAGCAGAACGCTACCAAGCGACAGCGCTCCTGCGCCAGATGGTGCAGGCCGGCAAGACCGGTGCAGCCGCTGGCGAGGGGTTCTATCAGTATAAGAAAGAGTACAAAGAGCACAAGACGATCAAAGTCGAGATTGACAAGAACACTCACGTGGCGTGGGTGACCCTCAATCGTCCGCAGCGCTTGAACGCGATCAACGCTGAGATGCGCCAGGAGTTGCCAAAAGCCCTCCAAGAGCTCGGAGATGACCGCGACGTGCG
>CAZODX010000196.1:0-2731 GCA_964578715.1 uncultured Thermotogae bacterium
TTCGACTTCTCCGTCGCCCGGTCTACGGTCTTTATCAGGGTCACCCGAATCCCGCCGTCTTCTAAAGCCATGATCCCGTCAATCGTGACGCCCGCCGGTGTCGTCACCTCGTCCTTGAGAAGAGCCGGGTGCTCGCCCGTCTCTAAGACCATCTTCGCCGCTCCCAGGAGCGACTGCGCTGCCAAGACCGTCGAGAGCGAGCGCGGCAGCCCAACCTTCACCCCGCCCTCGGCCAGCGCCTCGATTATAATATACCCATACGCCGGACCGCTGCCCGACAGTGCCGTCACCGCGTCCATCAGCTCTTCGTTGTCTATCACCGCGACCAAGCCGACCGACGCGAAGATCTGGCGCGCGACTGCGACGTGCTCCTTGGTCGCATGGCGCCCCGGACAGAGCACGGTCATACCGGCGTTGACCAGACACGGGGTATTGGGCATGGCCCGCACCACGGGGATCGCCCTCTGTAAAATATCTTCGATGAAGCGCGTGGTGCGCGCCGCCGCAAGCGTGATAAGAAGCTGATCGTCTCGGATGGCGTCTTTGAGTTCGAGCAGGACTTTCTTCATCGTCTGGGGCTTGACGGCGAGAATCACAATATGCGCGTCAGCAATGGCGCGCACGTTATCGGTGAGGGTCTTGATGCCATAGCGTTTCGCCGCTTCGCGGGCGCTGTCGCGGTGGCCGGTCGTGCCGACAATATTCTCCTTGGAGACGATCTTGTTGCGCACCAGGCTGCGAGCGAGCGCGCCGCCGATCTTGCCCAGCCCAATAATAGCGATCTTCGCACCCTTCAGCATAGTAGCTGCCAGCATAGCTGAAAGTCGCGTGCCGGTCAAGGCGCTGCGCTAAGAGCTATTTGACTTTGCTCGCGCGGGCTCGTACAATCTTAGTGATGAGCGCATCTCAGAGCTCGATGCGGGTGTCGGCCATCGTGCCCGCTTATAACGAAGCCGAACGAATCGGAGCTGTGCTCTGGGCTCTTGTGCACGCTCCCTCCGTCGGCGAGGTTATCGTCGTGGACGACGGCTCGACCGACGGGACGGCTCAGATCGCACAGTCCTTCGGCGTGCGGGTGATCTCCTTGCCCACCAACTGTGGGAAATCGGTGGCGCTCGACCGCGGCGTCCACAAGGCTCGCTACGACACGCTGCTCTTTTTGGACGCGGACTTGGTCGGCTTACGCCCAGACCATATCGAGCGCATGATTAGGGTCTATCGTGAAGAAGGGCGGGACATGGTCGTGGGGGTCTTTCGTGGGGGGCGGCTCAACACAGATCTCGCCCAGACGATAGCCCCGTATCTGTCGGGACAACGGGTTCTCAGCAAAGCGTTATGGAAGAAGCTGCGGCGCAAGGTGCACACCTTAGATTTTGGGGTGGAGATGGCCTTGATGAAGCTCGCACTCAAAGAGGGGTGGAGCCAAGCGTTTGTAGAGCTTGACGGCGTGACCCACGTCATGAAAGAAGAGAAATTTGGATTCTCGCGCGGCCTGGCCTCACGCTTCAAGATGTACAGGGATATAGTGCGTTCGGTCTTCACGCGCGTGACAGAATGACCATCGCTATTGGATCTGATCACAACGGCATAGCCCTCAAGGAAGCCTTGCTGCAGAACGTGTTGCAAGGCTATACGGTGCGGGATTTTGGCGTCTTTACAAGGGATTCGGTGGACTACCCTGATATTGCGTTTGCCGTAGCTAAAGCGGTGGCGTCAGGGGAGTGTGAGCGCGGGATTTTGATCTGTGGCACCGGGATTGGTATGGCTATCGCAGCCAATAAAGTGAGAGGGATTCGCGCGGCGAGCTGTAGCGACGTCTACTCTGCGAAGATGAGTCGCCGCGACAACGACGCGAATATTCTCTGTCTGGGGGGACGTGTGGTCGGCCCGGGGCTCGCCGCGGAGATCGTCACTGTCTGGTTGAACGAGCCCTTTGCCGGGGGACGCCATGCGCGCCGCCTCGAGAAGATCCGCATCCAGGAGGAAACTGCTCTGCTATGAGTGAGAGCGAACTTGCTCGGGTAGACCCTGAGGTTTATTACGCGATTCAGAAGGAGCTGGAGCGCCAGCGCTTCTCCATAGAATTGATCGCGTCAGAGAATTTCTGTTCGCGTGCCGTGCTCGAAGCCCAAGGCTCGGTCTTGACGAACAAATACGCCGAAGGGTACCCCAAGAGACGCTATTATGGAGGCTGTCAATGGATGGACGTCGTCGAAGAGCTCGCGCGCGAGCGCCTGAAAAAGCTCTTTGGCGCTGAGCACGTCAACGTCCAGCCCCACTCGGGCACCCAAGCGAATATGGCCGTCTATTTTGCGGTGCTTACGCCGGGGGATACTATTTTGAGCATGTCCTTGGCGCATGGGGGGCATCTCTCTCATGGGCATCCGGTGAGCGTCTCCGGCAAGCTCTATCGCGCTGTCTATTACGGGGTCTCGCGCGAGACCGAACAGATCGATTACGATGAAGTGCGGCGGCTTGCTTTGGAGCATCGCCCGAAATTGATCGTCTGCGGGGCGAGCGCCTACCCCCGCACCATTGATTTTCAGAGATTTCGCGAGATCGCCGACGAGGTCGGAGCGTATTTGATGGCCGATATCGCACATATTGCAGGGCTGATCGCCGGTGGGGTACATCCGTCACCTATCCCGTGGGCAGACTTCGTGACGACGACGACGCACAAGACCTTGCGCGGGCCACGCGGCGGAGCCATACTCTGCCGGAAAGAATTCGC
>CAZODX010000197.1:0-2705 GCA_964578715.1 uncultured Thermotogae bacterium
CTCCCTCTCACCGAGAGTGACGGAGAGCTTCTCGATAGAGGGATCAGCGCCGTCGGCGGTCTGGGCAGCGAGAGCATGGGGCTGGAGCGTCAGCAGTATGGGGCTGCTGAGGACCTCAACTTCTTCGAGCAAGCTGCCGCCCCAGTTGGAGCGCGTCACCCTCGTGAGCGCCCCGCCCTCGACAAAGAACTCCGTGCAGTTTGTCGCAAGCCCCAGATTGAGCCGCGCCGCCACGCGCGCCATCAGATCGTTGCCCGTCTCTGTGCCGGGCGCCAGCACGATCTTTGGGGATTTTTGCTGGATCGCGCTTGCGGCGATCGCGGCCAGCGCGTCGGGGAGATACCCTTCAAGACGAGGATCTTCAGCAATGAGCACGGTGTTGACGCCCTTGAGAGGGGCTACCTCCTTGCCCATGAGCAGGGCGGCGACAACATCATTGGTCTTTTGGGCCAGATCGCGTGCTGCCGTGACGGTCTCAAGAGAAGCTTCCGTCACAGTGCCCTTGACTGTCTCGAGAATTGCTAAGATCATCTTAGATCGCCCCCACTTCGCGGAGTTTCTCAATGATCTTGGGCACGGCGTCGACCCCTTGGCCCAAGATCTCCAAGCGTCGGCCCTCTTGAGGCTTCTTGAGGGTCTTGCGCACAAGCTGGGCCGAGGGCTTGGTCACCCTCTTCTGCTCGATGGGGACCTTCTTGGCGCTCATGATCCCACGCAAGCTCGGATGTCTTGGCGTGTTGATGCCCTCTTTCACCGTGAAGACCGCGGGGAGTGGGACTTCGTAGACCTCCCAGCCGTCTTTGGTCTCGCGCTTGGCGATCGCTGTACCGTCCTTGATCTCTAATGCTTTGATCCCCGTCACACACGGCAGATCTAACAGATATGCTACCCGCACCCCAACTTGATAGTTACACGTATCTGCAGATTCGTTCCCAAAGAGTAAGATATCAAAGCCCAGGGACTTGATCGTCTCCGCGATGGCGCTCGCGGTGGCAGCGGGATCCCAGAACTCATAGTCTTCGGCTTCTAATAATATCGCGCTGTTGATCCCCTTGGCGATCGCCTCGCGGAGTTGCTCCTGGGCGGCTTGGGGCCCAAGCGTCAGCACGGTGGAGCTGCCGCCGTGCTTCTCGATAATCCGTATCGCTTCTTCGACGGCGCACTCTTCATGCGGGCTAATAGTAAAGCCCATGTTCGTCGTGTCCACGTGCATATTATCGGGAGTGAGCTTGAACCCACCTCCGGTGTCCGGGACGCGTTTGATGCACACGAGTACTTTCATATGAGCTCCTTTCTCCAGACTTCGTCTGGACTATTCGGCGTGCTGGCGGCACGGTGTACGGTGCAGGCGGAGCCTGCTGCACATAGAGTGGCTCCAACGTCCATAGCTCGTTCTGGTGCGATTGGCTGTATTTGCGCGCGCCCAACTGGGCGATCACTGCGCCTGAGGGCTGATTGAGCGCCGCGGGAGCAACAGGAGCGATCTGCTCCAAGACGGCGCGATGGCGCTCGGCCCCCGGCCCGATCACAAGCGCCAGATCAGAGATCTGCGCAAGAGCATCGCGCAGGGCCGTCACGGTCTTCGACATCTCCGATGCAATGGGGAGAGTGTGCTCATAGAGCCCATAATAGACGAGATCGCGCCGATCCGGCAGCACGACGCAGATCTTCCCATGGAGAAACGAGACCTTCTCAACGTAGGCGTCCATGCCGGGCACGCCGACAAGAGGGATGTGCAGGGCTTGCGCGAGCCCTTTGCCTACAGCAAGCCCGATCCTCAAGCTCGTGAACGATCCCGGCCCTAGCGCGACCGCGATCAGCTCGATCTGATCTCGCTCTATATTCTGAAGGGAGAGCAAGCTGTCTATAGCGGGCAAGAGCCGTTCCCCAGGGCCAAGCTCCGTGGAGAAGAGCACCTCTCCTAACAGTTGCCCATCCCTGCACAGGCCGATGCTCCCTTGCTCGTGGCTCGTCTCGATGCCCAGTACAGTCATAGATTTGCCGAAATAATACAGTAAAATCAAAATTTTTGCAAGCGCGGGGAAATCTTTTTGACAAACCCCCGGCATCGCGGGTAAACTTACGCCATTAAGGGATAGGGGTGTTCCCGGATGAACGTCATCATTTACACGACACCGACGTGTCAGTATTGTGGGATTGCCAAGCGCTTCCTTGCGGAGCGGGGGATTGTCTTTACGGAGTACGACATCTCCAAGGATCACAAGAAGATGGCGGAGATCGTGAGTCGGACAGGACGAGCCAGTGTCCCGGTCATTGAGATCGACGGGGACTTCATCGTTGGATTCGACAAGAATCGTCTTGCCAAAAAGTTAGGGCTATAAGCTCTGGAGCGCGGCTCGTGCGGCGTCGATATCGCGCTCGATTTGCTCTCTGAGCGCGTCCAGAGATTCAAACCGTTGATCGCCACGCAGACGCTGCACCAACTCGACTTGAAGCTCTACCCCATAGAGCTCTTCGTTGGTATCAAAGAGATGGACTTCGATGCTGGGGCTGGCGTGGGCGAACGTGGCGCGGCTCCCGATGTAGAGCACCCCGTCGCGCTGAGAATTTTTGACATAGACTCGCACGGCATAGACCCCTGCCGCCGGCACGAGCACATTCGGCTCGAGCGCCAAGTTTGCCGTAGGATAGCCCAAGTGCCGTCCCCGCCCATCCCCAGGGACGACCATCCCCCACAGCGTCGG
>CAZODX010000198.1:0-2635 GCA_964578715.1 uncultured Thermotogae bacterium
GCCCATCTCCCAGCTGCACCGTCCAGCCGAAGCTCACAAACGACGGCGTCGCCAAATCGTTCAAGACGATCTTTTGCTGCACGACCGCTCCCAGAACGGAGATTCTCAATGATAAGATGATTTGCGACAGCTCGATGGTCGTGAAGTCGAAGGCGAACTCTGCGCCCAGCGTCACCAGGCCGATCGTCAGATTTCTGATAATAAGCTTTTCTTCTTGGAACTCGAAGCTGGGCACCACGCGGCCTTCAAAATAGCGTTCGAGGGCCTTGCACTCGCCAAAACACTCCCACCCTTGCCGTGCGCCAATATAGAGCTGAGAGATGACCTCCGCGCCGCCGAGGGTGACACCCCCGGCCTCAAAGATCAGCCCGCTTTGGAAATCTGGCACACTGACCGCCCCGAAGTTTGCGATCAGCATGGTGATGGAAAATCTGATCCCCCAGAAGTTGACGGCCATCTGGGAGATGAGCTTTCTAAACTGCAAGGGGTCATCGACTGTTGGGGCGAGGAGCCTCGCTAAATCCAAGGGCGAAGCCAGCTCGTCTATGAACATTCGCAAGGGGACGCCGACTATCCCCGGATCGGGCTGGGCAAACTGAATTGTCCAGAAAGGGTCGTCGTCAATCTCTACGATATTTGGAGCGAAGATAAGAACATTTCGGAATGAGATGGCCATGCCGGCGTGCATCTCAAACGCTTGGAACTCTGCGCCCTTGAAGCTGAAGACGCTGGTGCTGGTGAGAGCTAGCCCGCTGATGAAAAACCTCAATTGCAGGGTCGTCTCCGCGTCCACGTTGATTTGGTCTATCTTGGCCTGACCCTGATTGACGGGCTCGAAGAAGATCGCCACGGCGAGCTCGCCCGAGACCGGCGCCGCTAAAACAGTTCCAAGTTGCAAGTTCCAAGTGCCAAGTGAGAGAAGAGCAAGAACAGTGATAAGCACTCGCTTCATGGCGCGATGATCACCACCTGACCGGCTATGGGAGGGCCGATGGGGATGGGCTGCCCTACCCGATCGGTGAAGAGATCAACAGCCGTGATCGTGAGGGCTGTGTTTGACCCCACGGGACCGACGGCCTGCACGCTCATCTCGACGATGGGGATCTCAAGCACCCCCAACCCCGACGCGACGATGGGCCGGATGCTTCCCCCAGGAAAGCTCGCGACAAACTGCACCCAGCCCATAGTATTATTGATCACGCTCCCGGAGACGGTGAACCCGTTCACTCCTGTCAGCCCGGTGACTTGGATGACCGAGGGATTGAATGTCAGAAACCCTGTGGGACCGACCTGGATCATCTTCGCGTCTGGGGGGTTTAAGATGCTGATGCGCACAACGCCGGTGCCGCCGGCGGGCACGCTCAGCGTGCCCACACGCACTTGCGTGCGATACGAGCCCTCACAGCCCGTCAAGACCCCCAGCACCACGAACAGACCAAATAAAACGCGCAAGAGCTTCATCGCAGGATCACCAGCTTCTGGACGCGGCTCTGTATCACCGAGCCATCGGCTCCCCGTGCGCTCAGCACATAGAGATAGACGCCGTTGGCCAGGGGACGCCCGTCGTCGGTGAGCGCCGGCCAGTCAAGCTCGGTGCCCTTCTGCCACGCACTTCTCAAGACGGGGCTTCCGGCGAGATTGAAGACTTGAACGCTGACCTCGGTGATGCCCGTCCCCTGAGCGCGAAAGCGAATCGCTCGACCCCAAGAGCGATGCTCAACGCGCTCAAGCGTGACAGGAGCTGATGCGTGCAGAAGAGCCGCGTGCGCGGAGATGCGCGCATCCAGCGGCGGGCAATAGCTGCGATAGCCGCGCGCGATCTCGCTGATCAGCGTGACGTCGCGGACGTGGAGTGTTCCAAAGGGCGCGGCGACGTCGGCGGCGAGACGCTGCGAGTCGGTCAGCCGCACAGCCCCTAAGATCGCACGGGCGACGAGCTGCGCGTCGGCTTCTTCGACAAGGCCGTTGTTGTCCACGTCTCCGCACAATAAGAACGAGCTTCCCAAGGCGACTACCGTCGCATCGTTGAGCGTTGGGGTGCGGGGGTCGTCGCTGTACTGGGCAGCAATGTTCGACCCCGACACCTGAGCTTGGTTGGCGATCGTGAGCGCGTCAGCGGGGAGAGGGTTGTTGATCTGAACACGAAAACTGACGCGCGCGTGGCCTCCAAAAGCCCCCAACGTGCCCACGGAGACGCTCGCCCCGGAGTCTCCGCTGTGAGCTACGCCTATGCTTGTTTGAGCTGTTCCAACAAGAAAGCGCGTCTTGGGGTCGGGGGTGTCCGAGAGCATCAAATCTGTTGCATCGCGAGTCCCGGCGTTGATGAGCGTCAGGGCATATTCGAGAATATCTCCGGGGGTGATGGTGCCGCTGCGATCTGTGTCATAGACGAGAAAGACGTCCTTGGTGAAGTGTATCAAGGGGGCAGCAGCGATCGCGGTCTTGGTCGCATCTCCCTGGGCGGGGGTATCAGGGTCGTCGCTGGAGGTGCTGCCGACGCCGGGGACGTTGACTAACGCTTGAGTAGCAATGCTCACAACGCTCGACGGCAGAGAATTTTTAATACTGACATCAAACGAGACGGTGGCGGTCCCACCGGCGCGCGGGATTCTGTCTATGAGCACTCCGACGGAAC
>CAZODX010000199.1:0-2623 GCA_964578715.1 uncultured Thermotogae bacterium
TGCTCAAAAGCACGGCGAAGAAGGTCCGCAAGATCTATAACGATCAAGTCTTGGTCGGTTTTGCCGGGGCAACAGCGGATGCGATCACGCTCTTTGAGCGCTTCGAGAATAAATTAAAAGAGTTTGGCGGGAATTTAAAGCGCGCTGCCGTCGAGCTTACGAAGGACTGGCGCACGGATAGAGTCTTGCGACGCCTCGAAGCGATGATGGCTGTAGTGAACTCTGAAGCACTCTTACTGATCTCTGGTGCGGGCGACGTCATCGAACCGGATGACGAGATGGTCGGGTTGGGCTCTGGAGGAGCGTATGCGCTCGCTGCAGCCAAAGCCCTGCGACAGAATACGAAACTCCCCATCGATGAGATCGCTCGCAAGGCCTTGGAGATCGCGGGGGCGCTCGATATCTATACGAATCAACACATTTCGATCGAGACGCTGGAGTGGTGAGCGATGGCCAATATCATCGAGATCAATACTATAGAACATAATCGGGAGCTGGCCCTCTCCCCGCGGGAGATCGTGGCTGAGCTCGATAAATATATTATTGGGCAGCAGGAGGCCAAGCGCGCTGTAGCTATTGCGTTACGCAATCGCATCCGGCGGATGCGCGTGGCCGACCCAATTCGAAAAGAGATTCTCCCCAAGAATATCTTGATGATCGGGCCCACAGGGGTGGGCAAGACCGAGATCTCGCGGCGCTTGGCGAGCTTGGTTGGCGCACCGTTCTTGAAGGTCGAAGCGACCAAGTACACCGAAGTGGGCTATGTCGGGCGCGATGTCGAGTCGATGGTGCGCGACTTAGTCGAAGTGAGCTTTCAGATGGTGCGCCAGGAAGCTATCGAGAAAGTCAAACACGAAGCGGAGCACGCGGTGGAGGAGCGTCTCTTAGATGCGCTTGTAGGGGCAGCGCCTCCAAGCAGCGCCGACGAAGAGCGACGCGATTCGTGGCGCCAGACCCGCGAAAAGCTGCGCGAGAAGTTGCGTGCTGGAGCGCTCGAAGAGCACTACGTTGAGATTCGCGTCAAGCGTGAGTCACCCTTCTCGCAAGTCGGGTTCTTCACGGCGGAAGGCGTGGAGCAGCTTGGCGTAGATTTGGGCGAACTCTTTGAAAAGCTCAATCCCTTAGGGTTTGGCTACACCGTCAAGCGCATGAAGATCAAAGAAGCCCGCGAGCTGCTCTTCAACGAAGAAGCTGATAAGCTCATCAATCTTGACGAAATCAAGCGCCAGGCGGTCCAGCGCGCTGAAGAGATGGGGATTATCTTCATAGACGAGATCGACAAAATCGCCGCGGGAGGCCGCGAAGAGCGCTATGGTCCAGGGGTATCGCGTCAAGGGGTGCAGAGAGATCTCTTGCCCATCTTAGAGGGCTCAACGGTGCGCACGCGCTACGGCAATGTGCGCACTGACAATATTCTCTTTATTGCTGCGGGAGCGTTCACGATGGCCAAGCCCTCAGACCTCATCCCGGAGCTGCAAGGGCGCCTGCCCATTCGCGTCGAGCTGAAACCCCTCAGCAAAGAGGACTTTCGCCGGATTCTTAAAGAACCCGAAGACGCGCTCACTAAGCAATACCAAGCCTTGATGGCTACTGAGGGGCTGCACTTAGAATTTACTGACGACGCGCTCGATGCGATTGCCGAGATCGCGTTTCGGCTCAATGAGCGTTTAGAGAATATTGGGGCACGACGCTTGCACACCGTGATGGAAAAACTAATGGAAGACATTGCGTTTGAGACGTGCGATCTGCCGGAGCCCAAGACGTTCACGATTGACGCGGCGTATGTGCAAGCCAAGCTCAAGGGGATCGTCGAAGACTTAGATCTGAGCCGATATATCTTATAAAAATCTCTCGCTCAAGGGGTAGGCATAGGGCGCGTTATGAATATGAATCAGAGAGGGAGATCACTCGGGTTGTTTTTCATAGTGATAAGTTTAGCTGCGACTACTTTCTATCTTATTGTGAAGGCTCCACTTGCTTTATATATAGGCTGGGGCTTTATGGTCTTAGCCGTAGCAGTGCTTCTCACCATACTCCAAGTCCCTTCGATAAATATGGCGTTCATGATATCATTCATGTTAGCTGTAGGCTCCTTTGGCGCTTATGGTGGTTTTCATGATCTCCCAGCAGCGTGGTTTTTTCTCATAGCTGCTGTCTGCAGCGTGCCCATAGTGCTAGTGGCACGCAGATATCTGAGATCCATCGTACTACAAGGACAGCAGATATCAGAGCTCCCTCAAGACCTTCAATCGCGATGGGGACGGCTGTTTATGATGTTTATAAGAGGACTCTCCCTGGGCTTCACAGTTGCCATCTTAGTCATGACAGTCTATGTTGGATGGCGCACGTGGCCCAAGGTATCAGGGAATATCTTGATACTTGCCACAATCTTGTTGATCTTCTTGATTGTAGGGAGTATGCGCCTCAAGCAAACAAACGAAAAACCGAAACGCTGGCTCTCTGTAGATGGAGTGTTTGCTTTTGCTCATCTCCTGGGGGATCTGCTCTTGCCAGTCCTGTTAGTACTATTGTTGCTGAACTTCGTAGCCAAATAAATCACGAACTCGCGTTAAACCGATTCATCACCGTCTCGATATCGGCCTGAATAAAGCACTCTATCGCA
>CAZODX010000200.1:0-2217 GCA_964578715.1 uncultured Thermotogae bacterium
ACCCGCACCAAAACAGTCACGGTCGGCGGAGCAACGGCGTTGCCCTTCCATCACTTCGAGGGCACGATGCCCCATCCCCCTGTGATCGCCATGGAAGTCTGGGACGTCGCCCCGCAAGATTGGCCCGACGTGCTCGCGGAGCACTTTTCTGACGTCTGGCACGATCCAGGGCTGTGGGCCAAAAAGTGCGTCGAGCAGTACGGCGCGGACTTGATCTGTCTCAGGCTCGCCGGCTGCGATCCCGTAAGACAGAATCGCGGCCCTCAAGAAGCGGCGCACTCCGTCAAGCGCGTCTTAGAATCCGTCGGCGTGCCGTTGATCGTCTGGGGCACGGGCAACGACGACAAAGACAACGAGATCTTCCCCGCCGTCGCCGAAGCCGCTTCGGGTGAGAATTGTCTACTGGGCACGATCACTGAAGATAACTATAAGACTTTGGTCGCGCTCTGCACGGCGTACAAACACAAAGTGATTGCCGAATCCCCCTGCGACGTCAACATCGCCAAGCAAGTGAATATTTTAGCTACAGATATGGGTTTCAAGCCCGAAGATATAGTGATCTATCCCACGAGCGCGGCCTTAGGCTACGGCCTGGAATACGTCTATTCGGTGATGGAGCGTGCACGGTTAGCAGCCCTGCGCGGCGACAAGATGCTCTCGCAGCCGATGATCTGTGACATCGGGATCGAGGTCTGGAGCGTGAAAGAAGCCAAAGCCAGCGAACAAGAGCTTCCCGAATGGGGCGCGCAGAAGGAGCGCGGCCCGCTGTGGGAAGCGACGACGGCCTATGTCTATCTCTTAGCGGGCGCAGATATCTTAGTGCTGCGCCATCCTCAAGCCGTCGCGAGCGTGCGAGAAGCAATCAGACAGCTCATGGGAGATGGTCGCGTATGATCTTAATCGGCGAGCGCATCAACGGGAGCTTCAAGGACATTGCTGCAGCGATCAAGGAGAAGAACAAGGCGCCTATCCAAGAGTGGGCCAGAAAACAGACCGAAGCCGGAGCGGACTATCTGGACGTCAACTTGGGCGCAGTCTCCAAGAGCGCGGACGACTTTCGTTGGCTCATTCAAACCGTCTGTGAGGCCGTCTCAACTCCAATCTCTGTGGACTACAACAAGCTCGATCTGATGAAGGCGGGCTTGGAGGCGTATCGGGAGTTTGGAGGCGGGCGTCCCGTGATCATCAACAGCACGACGGCCGAAGACAGTAAGCTCATGCCGTTGGTTGAGCTGGCGGTGCAGTACAATGCCGGGCTTATTGGAGTCGTAATGGACGAGTGCGGCAGCCCCCAAGACGTCGATCGCAGAGTCGAGCTGGGCGCGAAGATCTTCGCCGTCGCCAGCGAAGCGGGGCTGACTCCTGACAGAATCTATCTCGACCCCATCGTGATGCCCCTAAAGTTCATGCAGGAGCAAGCGAAGAACGTCTTGGAAGCGATCAGACAATTTGCGATGATCTCCGACCCGCCGCCGCACATCTCGATTGGGCTGAGTAATATCTGTTCGAAGGCGAAGGAGCGTTCGCTTATCAATAGAACGTTTCTGGTGATGGCGATGGCGATGGGCTGCGATACAGCGATCTGCAACGTCTGTGATTCGGAACTGATGAGCGCCGTGGCGACGGCCGAGCTTATTCTCAACAAAGAGATCTACAGCGACGACTACTTGAAGGCGTATCGGAAGAGAAGCTTATAGAAGGAGGCGCTATGCGAGAGCGAAGCGTAGATCGTGCGACGCAAGAGATGCTCCAGCGCGCCAAGGTAGAGCGCCTGGAGACGGCGTGGGATCGCTGGGAGGCACAACAACCCCAGTGCGGCTTCGGACAGTTGGGCTTGTGCTGCAGAATCTGTAATATGGGCCCTTGTAGAATTGACCCCTTTGGCAGAGGGCCGCAACGCGGCGTCTGCGGCGCCGATGCCGATACGTTCACGGCTCGGCACCTGGGACGGATGATCGCAGCAGGGGCAGCGGCTCACTCCGATCACGGGCGCGACGTCGCCCATACTCTCTTGATGGCTGCCGAGGGCAAGGGCGGCTATCGCATCAAAGACCCGCACAAGCTCAGAAAAGTCGCGGCGGAGTTCGGCATCGGGCCAGATACGAAGAGTGACGCCGAGATCGCCAAAGCTCTAGCCGAGAAGATATTAGCCGAGTTCGGCCAGCAAGAGGGCGAACTGACGTTCGCTCATCGCGCGCCCAAGGCGCGCCAAGAGCT
>CAZODX010000200.1:2227-2617 GCA_964578715.1 uncultured Thermotogae bacterium
CAAGAGCTGTGGCGCAAGCTGGGGATCATGCCGCGCGGCATTGACCGCGAGGTCGTGGAGATGATGCACCGCACGACGATGGGCGTGGACACCGATTACTTTAATATTATTATGCATGGGCTGCGCACGGCGCTAGCCGACGGCTGGGGCGGCTCGATGATCTCGACTGAGCTGCAAGATATTCTCTTTGGCACGCCGACCCCTCTGCGCGCCCGTGTCAATCTCGGGGTGCTCAAGAGAGACGAAGTGAACGTCGTCGTGCACGGCCACGAACCCATCTTGTCCGAGATGCTCGTCGCGGCCAGCCGAGATCCCGAACTGCAAAAGTTAGCGCAGCAGAAGGGGGCTAAGGGCATCAATCTCGCGGGCATCTGCTGCACTGCTAACGAG
>CAZODX010000201.1:0-2615 GCA_964578715.1 uncultured Thermotogae bacterium
AAGCCCCCTTCAGCGGGCTTCCCTCTCCCTCAGACGGATGCTTCAGCATCCGGCCTAGCTCTGGTGGTAGCCAATTCCTCGCTCCCTCTGATACTCCAGCACTCTCTGAAAGCACTGCTCATCGGCCCCAATGTATTCCGGCGGGATGATCCCCTTCTGAGTAAAGACTCGCTCGAGCACGAGCGTCGCGACCGCCGTACACGTGTATCCCGTGGTGCGCGCCATCGAAGAGATCTTGCGCTCTACATCAAAGCGATCTAAGAGTTCGTAGACATACTCTTTGCGCTGGCCGTTCTCGATACCCTGAATCGTCACGCGCATGAGAGTAAATTCTGGCTCGTCGGGCTCAAGCCGCCATTGGGGAAAGAGCAGCTTCGCCGTCACGTCGAGGGGTCTCACTCTGACGCCGTCGATCTCGATGAAGTCTTTACGGAAGAAGCCCGTCTCCCGTAGCACCCTGATATATTCGATGTGTCCTGGGTAGCGCAGGGTCTTCTCGCGCATGTTGGGGATCTTCATGGTCTTTAAGAGCGTGCGCAGCCCATCGGTGTTGAAGGCTTCGAGCGTGCCGATCTCGTCAAACTCGACGTACTCGGGATCGGAGAGGGCTTCACGGATGATAAGCTTGCCGTTCTCAACGAATCTCGCCGGGCGCGTGTACTCTTCGATGACGTCTATGGGCGAGAAGGGGGCTTTGTACTGATAGGGCCAAGTTCTCTTCACAGGCAGCCCGCCGACTAGACACTCATAGCTCTCGACGCTCATCCTCGCGTTGTGATAGCCCAGTAAGATATTGCACATCCCCGGCGCGACGCCGCAGTCAACGACTGCCGTGACGTTCTTGCTCTTGGCCAGCGCATCAAGCTGAAACGGGTCTTCAGAGAAGAACGAGATGTCTACGATATCCTTGCCGCACTCGATGACGGTCTTGAGCGTCTGGAACCCTAAGAAGCCCGGCACGGCCCCGATCACAAGATCAGCGTCTGCGATGAGCTCTTGGACGATTCTCGGTTGAGAGAGATCGGCTGTGACCGTGCGCAAAGAAGCTTCTTGATGGAGACGAGCGAGTTTCTGTGCGTCTGCGTCCACGGCGGTGACCTCGTAGCGTGGCGCCAAATCTAAGGCGATAGCTCGGCCCACCATGCCCGCACCTAAAACGATAACTCTTTTGCTCATCCCAATCTCGCTCCAAGCTGGACTTTGTAGCCGTTGACAAAGTCTCTCCCGCTCATGCGGCGCTTGCCCGCCGGCTGGACTTCAATGAGCTCGAGCGCATCCTCGCCGCAGCGCACGAGAAGACGTTCTGGGTCTATCACGCATCCTGGGGGCAAGATCGAAGTGCTGGGCACGACACGGCTCGCATAGATCTTGAGACGAATCCCAGCCCAGAACGTGTACGCCCCCGGTTGAGGGTTAAGCCCGCGGATGAGATTGAAGATCTTGCGCGCCGGCTGAGCCCAATTTATCTGCCCAAGAGAGTTTGTGATCTTTGGAGCAAACGTCGCTTGGGAGTGATCTTGCGGGATCGGCGCGAGTGCGCCCTTTTCAAGCCCTTCGAGGGTACGCAGCACCAGATCCGGCCCCAGCGCTGCGAGCTTGTCGTGCAGCGTCCCCGCTGTATCTGATTCGCTAATGGGCACGCGCTCTTGCAGCAGAATATCCCCGGCGTCCATCTCTTCATTTAAGAGAAAGGTCGTGAGTCCCGTCTCGGTCTCGCCGTTGATGATTGCCCACTGGATGGGCGCGGCCCCGCGATACTTGGGCAAGAGCGACGCATGGAGATTGATGCACCCATGCTTGGGAATCTCTAAGAGTTTTCTTGAGAGAAACTGCCCAAACGCCACGACGACGATCACGTCGGGATTGAGAGTCTTTATGAACTCGACTTCACGATTGATCTTTTCGGGCTGATAGACGGGCAGGCCCAGCTCCAGCGCCGTTTGTTGGATAGGAGGGGGCGTCGGCACGAGGCCGCGCCCGGCGGGCCGATCCGGCTGGGTGAAGACCGCCAGCACGCTGTGCTTTTGCGCCAACGCCCGCAACGTCGGGATGCCCAGCGACGCCGTGCCGACGAAGATGACGTTCATCAGAAGACTTTGGCCCCTTCCTTCTTCCGGGCCTTTGGCCCCTCTTTCTGCAAGCGTTCGTATTCTTTGAGCAGCATCAAGCGCTTGGTCTGGCTGAGATAGTCAATGAAGAGCACGCCGTCTAAGTGATCGATCTCGTGCTGGAGGACTCGTGCGGCCAGGCCGGCGCGCTCTAGGAGAATTTCGTTGCCGTCGGGGTCGAGCGCCCGTACAGTCACTTTAGCCGGACGAGCAAATTCGGCTTCGACGCCGGGGATGCTCAAGCACCCTTCGACCCAGACTTCTGTTTCGTCGCTCTTCTTTATAATCTCCGGGTTGATGAGCGCGTAGAAGTCGTCTTCGACGTCGATGGTGATGATACGCTTGAGCACGCCCACTTGGGGTGCGGCCAGGCCGTAGCCTTTGGCCAAGACCATCGTCTCGATCATAGCGTCGGCAAGACGCTTGATCTCGTCGTCAATGACGGAGATCTCTTGAGCGCGCCGGCGCAGGATTGGGTCTGGATACTTTCGGATTCTCAGAGCCATA
>CAZODX010000202.1:0-2602 GCA_964578715.1 uncultured Thermotogae bacterium
GTAGATGCCGGCGAGCTTCGCGGCTTCGATGATCTCGCGCTCGGAAGCCGTCGGCCTCCCAAACGCGATATTCTCTCGGATCGTCGTCGAGAACAGAAACGGGTCTTGCGGCACAATCGCGATCTCGCGGCGCAGCTCACTCAGACGGATCTTTCGCACGTCTACGCCCCCAATCAAGAGCGTGTGTTCTGGGGGATCGAAGACTCGCAACAGTAAATGCGCAAAGGTGCTCTTGCCCGAGCCCGTCAGCCCCACAATCCCGAGCTTCTGGCCCTCTTCGACAAAGAACGAGACGTCGTGCAAGACCGGACGCCCGTTGGCGCTCGGCTCCGCGACGGGATAGCTGAACGTCAAATGCCGACACTCGATGGAAGCGCGTGCGGGGAAGGGCTGCGCATCAGGAGCGTCAACGATCTCCGGCTCGGTCTTGAGGATCTTCTCGATGCGCTCCATCGAGGCCGCGCCGCGCTGCATGAGATTTATCACGAATCCCAGGGCCATCATGGGCCACGTGAGCATCCCTAAGTACGAGGTGAACGCGACAAAGTCGCCCAAGCTGATCGCCCCGGAGATCACCTTCTGGCCGCCTACGAGCAAGACAATAGCACTCGACAGCCCGGCCAAGAGCGCGATCATCGGCTCGAAGAACCCCTGAACCCGCACCAGGCTCAAGTTCTTCTGGATGAAGAGCTCATTGGTGCGCCTGAAGTCTTTGGAGAACCCGGCTTCCTGCGCAAAACTCTTGATGACGCGCACCCCGGAGATCGCCTCGCGCACTTTTTCGGTCAAGACCGAAAATGCTTCTTGTACGGCCATGAAGCGCCGGTGGATCATGCGCCCGACGACGACAACGAAGACCGTCACAAACGGCAAGGGCGTGAACGCGTACAGCACTAGCTGCCAATTGATGGAGAGCATGGCTGCCAGCGAGAACGAGACCATGATGATCGCGTCGGCGAGGGCTAAAATCCCCATGCCGCACGCGAACTGCACGGCCTCGACGTCGTTGGTCGCGTGGGCCATCAAGTCTCCGGTCTTGGTGTTGGCAAAGAAATTCGCCGAGAGCTTCACTAAGTGTGCGTAGAGGCGATCGCGCAGGTCGCGGCGGATCATGCGCGAGGCGCCGAAGATAAAATAGCGCCAGAAAAACCGAAAGACCGCGACTACCAGCGCGATTCCCAGAATATAGCCGGCGTAGAGCACAAGCTGCGCTGTGCCTGTTTTCGTGAGCTCATCAATAGCAGCGCGAATGATGAGGGGCACGATGAGCTGGGCACCGTCGACGATAAAGAGCGCGAGTAACCCCAAAAAAATGCGCAGCCTATAGCGCCACAGATACTGAAAGATTCCATGCATGGCAGTAGAGAGATTGTAGCGCGATGAGCATGAGGTTTCAACCGGCTAAGTGTTTTTTCAAGCGCTCAAGGGCTTTTTGGCGCGCACGAATCTCTTTCTCCCAATAAGCGATAAGTCGTTGGTCAGGATGCATCTTAGCTCTCTCTTGAGCAAGTTTGTGTTGATGTTCAGCGATGACGCGTTCTAAAGAAGCAATCTGCTTCCGCAGTTTCTTGCGCCATCCCACGGAGCCCTCTATTCCTCTTCGGGCAGATCTGCGATGACCTTATTCCACTCTCGCAAGATATCTTTGGGCAACCAGGTAAACCGCTGCAGGGAAGCAAATAAATCCCCCTCAAGATCTTCATGCAGTTCGCTCTCTGGATCGGCCTTCTTGAGCTGCTCGAGGAGAGACAACGCCCTGCGACACTCTCCTTCAAACTCCTCCAGAAGGGCTTCTAAAAAATCATTGGTAGGGTGAAGCACCCTTGGCTTAGACTGTACAGCCATCATGGATCACCATCCGATTATACTCAGCAACACCTCAGTTACACCAACTCCAGAAAGAGCAGCTTCGGGTTCTCCAAGTAGCTGATAATCTTCTTGCAGAAGCGCGCGCCCACGTCGCCGTCTATCAATCTATGATCGAACGAGAGCGACACGTACATAATATCGCGAATCACGATTTGATCGTCTCTGACGACGGGACGCTTCTTGATCTCGTGAATCCCCAAGATCGCGACTTCGGGATAGTTTATAATGGGCGTGGCAAAGAGCCCGCCCAGCGCCCCTAAACTCGTGATGGTGAACGTACCTCCTTGGATATCTTGCAGCGCGATCTTGCCCTCGCGCGCGGCTTTGGCCAGGCGCTCGATCTCCGCGGCGATCTCAAGAATGCTCTTTCTATCAGCATCCTTGATGACCGGGACGATCAAGCCCTCGTCGGTCGCCGTGGCGATCCCGATATTATAATATTTTTTGATGACGATCTCGCCGGTGGTCTCATCGAGGGACGCATTGAGCATGGGCATCTCTTTGAGGGCCGCGACGCTCGCTTTCACAATAAATGGCAAGTATGTGAGCTTGACGCCCTTCTGCTCTGCGAGGGGCTTCATCTGCTCGCGCAGCTGAATGAGTTCGGTCATGTCGACTTCATCAACGTAGGTGAAGTGCGCTGCGGTCGTCTTGGATTTGTGCATATGCTCGGCGATGCGCCTGCGGATGCCGCGCAGCGGGACGCGCTCCTCGCGCCGGTCGGTGCTGACGG
>CAZODX010000203.1:0-2600 GCA_964578715.1 uncultured Thermotogae bacterium
TTCGAGGCGGTCGCGCAGGCCGTAGAGAATCGAGATCGTCTGTTCCACAGTGGGCTCGGCGACGAAGACCGGCTGGAAGCGCCGCTCTAATGCCGCGTCTTTTTCGATGTATTTTTGATACTCGCTGAGCGTCGTCGCGCCGATGAGATGGAGCTCGCCGCGGGCGAGCGCGGGCTTGAACGCATTGGCGATATCCATGCCGCCTTCGCCTACCGCTCCTGCGCCCACGATCGTGTGCACTTCATCAATGAAGATAATGAGCTCGTCCTGGTGCGCGATGATCTCATCTAAAACTTGCTTAACGCGCTCTTCGAGTTCTCCGCGATATTTCGAGCCGGCGATCAGCGCATTGATATTCAACTCGACGAGGCGCTTATTGCGCAAGCTTTCAGGGACTTCACCCTTGACGATGCGCTGCGCTAAGCCCTCGACGATGGCGGTCTTGCCCACGCCGGGCTCGCCAATTAAGACCGGGTTATTTTTCTTTCTGCGCGAGAGGATCTCTATCACGGTCTCGATCTCTTTGGAGCGGCCGATGACCGGGTCGAGCTTGCCGCTGCGGGCGAGCTCTGTGAGGTCGCGCGAGTACTTATCGAGCGTCGGGGTCGTCGAGACGCGCTGGACGCGGCCTTCTTCACTGCCCTTGCCCACGACCTTCACAGTTTGCTGGCGCAGGGCTTGCGGAGTGAGCCCGTACTTGCGCAGCAGATCCCCGGCCAGGCCGTCTTGTTCTTCGAGCAGCCCAATGAGTAAGTGCTCCGGGCCCACGTAGCTGTGCCCAAGATCTCGTGACGCCAAGAACGCTAGCTCCAGGGCGCTCTTGACGCGCGGGGAGACGCTGAGACGGACGGTCTGGCCCTTCTCGGCTTTGAACGCACCTCGTGGTGCGTTGTGCTCGATGTAGCCCTTGATATCTTGCGGCGAGATCTTGAACTGTTTTAAGATCTCTTGGACGACCTCGCTCTCCATGAGCGCATAGAGCAAGTGTTCGGTGTCCACTTCGTCTTTATTGAAATCAACGGCAGTTTGGGCGGCTTGCTGCAGCAAATCTTTAGCGTGCTGGCTCAAGTACGCATCGATGTCGACGGCTTCGCGGTCGCGGCGGCGCCATGGGATAGATTCCTCCCCGAAGAAGTCCTCCCACAGCCCGCGGCCAAAGAGCGACTCCAACGGGGAGAAGAACTCTTGGCGGCGCAGCCGCTCATAGTCTACCGAACAGAGATGAAGAATCTCCTGCCGGCCATCGCGAGTGATGCTCACCTGCACGGTGGCCGGACGAATCCCACAGATATCGCAGAGTCGGGTGGCCATGAGTCTCCTCCTTCAGCGGAAGCGCAAGATCGCTCCTACCCCATAAGACGTAAAGCCTTCATGATTGGTGAAGATATGCTCGATCTCGGCGTTCTGATGGATCGCCTCTTCGATCATCTCGTCGGCGAGGTCTTCCGTGTGGTGCATGGGGCCTTGGCAGCTTGGACAGCGCTCAAGATACGACGAGAGAAAGTGATCGTTAGGGCAGACGGTGCCGGTGAAGCGCGCGTCATGCTGGAGGACCAACGTATGGACTTGGCCGAGCATGAGGGCTTCTAGTGTTGGCTCAATTCCCAGCGCCCCAAGCCCATTGGGCCGATGAGCTGCTTCCAGCAAGCGCGCGATGAGCTGCTCTTCGTAGCGGCGCTCCCAGGCGTGAGCCACGGCCAGGGCGCGCTCTTTGAGCTGAGCGATGGGCACATCGGGCCGCGCGTGAAACTCCCCAGCGAGACGCTCTCTCAAATAGCTGTGCAAATGCTCCTTCAGATAGGGCAGGGTCTTGTCCTCCGGCCCGGCAATAATGAGAAGATCACATTGCTTCTGGGTAAAAAAGTCAAACGTGCGCTCGGCAACGTGCTTGAGGTGCCGATGGATATGGTCTTCGATATGGCGCTGGATGCGCAGCTCACCTGTGCCGCCCCAGACGCCGGGCCCGCCCAGGCGCACTCCACGCCCCACGCTGACTTTGCCGGGGACGTCATCGTCGAAGACGCCCCTGTGTTCTTCAAACTCTCCCAGATAGAGCGAGAAGATCCGAGCTTTGCGCGCGTCGGTCACCACGACACAATATCTGTCAAACTCGTCGAGCAAGACCGTCAGGGGCCGAATATACGGGTCGAAGTCTATGACAAGCTGACTAGGCAGGGCGACGGGAAGCCGGTACTCTTGCCAGAAGCCATCGGCGCTGGCGAAGATCGCCAAGAGCCGGGTTCTCTCAAGCTGGCGCTCGACGCTGCGCACGTGCTGCTCCAGGCGAGCCAGCAGCTCTTCGAGCGCGCGGAGCTGTCTCTTGTCCCACGCATTATTTGTGGCCCATCGTTCTTTTTGGAGGTGAATGAGCGAATTGAGCTCGCTCACAAACGGATGGGGAGGGGTAACGTTGAGATAGAGGCTGACGATAGGATGCTCTTGGGCACGCCAGGCGCGCAAGCGCTCAACATCTTGAGCTGTAATCACGTGAACCTCCACTTCACGGTCTTTGGGCTTCTAGCATATGATGATACGGGTAAATATTATGCTCGCGCAACTGTATGAATCCCGCTGCGCGCACGTGCTCCCTGAGCTTCTCG
>CAZODX010000204.1:0-340 GCA_964578715.1 uncultured Thermotogae bacterium
CT
Organism: uncultured Thermotogae bacterium; assembly: GCA_964578715.1. Classification (GTDB taxonomy): domain Bacteria; phylum Bipolaricaulota; class Bipolaricaulia; order RBG-16-55-9; family DRXL01; genus JANXCC01. Next base: position 3 of record CAZODX010000204.1, read on the forward strand.
ATCTGGCAGATATCCCGCTGATGACCGCGCGGGGGACGTTCATCATCAACGGCTCGGAGAACGCTTTGGTGAATCACTTGACGCGCTCGCCGGGGGTCTACTTTACCAAAGAAGGCCCCACGGAGTATCGCGCGCAGATCCTCCCGGACTATGGGGCATGGCTGGAGTTCGTGCTCGATACGAAAAAAGAGCGCGTCGTGGCGCAACTAGATCGCAAGGGCAATATCCCCCCAACGGTGCTCTTGCGCGCGCTCGGCTACACGACGGCTGAGATCTATAAGCTCTATTCCGTGACGCTCAACCCCATTACCGCAGAGAAGCTCGCGCGCTTTGTCGAC
>CAZODX010000204.1:350-2593 GCA_964578715.1 uncultured Thermotogae bacterium
CTCTTGATCTGATCTATCGGAAGCTCCGCGGGGCCGAACGCCCCACCCAGAAGACCAAACAAGATTTCTTTATCAATCTGTTCTTCAACCCCGAGACGTTCAGTCTGTCACGGGTCGGACGGTTCATGGTCAACAAGAAATTGGGCTTGGATCGCCCTGAACACGATACGGTGTTGCACAAAGAAGAGATCGCGCTCACGCTGAAGCGCCTGCTCGAAGTCCCCTCTAATCCCTTGCTTGTGGACGACAAGGACCACCTGGCGAACAAGCGCGTCGAGACCCCGGGGGAGACGGCGTATAACAGACTCCGCGAGGGCTTGCGCCGCATGGCCCGCCTCACCCAAGATCGTCTCAGCAAATCGGCCCTCGAGGAGGAGGAAGAAGAACCCTTGCGGAATCTCATCAGCGGGCGCATCGTGCAGGCCGCGCTCAATAAGCTCTTTTATGTAGGGCGGCTCTCGCAGTACCTGGAGCAGACCAATCCCTTGACGGAGTTGACCCACAAACGCCGGCTCTCGGCTCTTGGGGGGGCGATGAAGAAGCGCCGCGCCAGCATCGAAGTGCGTGACGTCCACCCCTCCCACTACGATCGCATCTGCCCCATCGAGACCCCTGAAGGACAAAACATTGGGCTCATCACGAGCATAGCGACCTATGCGCGCATTAACGACTACGGCTTCTTAGAAGCGCCTTATCGCGTAGTCAAGAACGGCAAGGTCACCGGTGAGATTAAGTATCTCATGGCCGATGAGGAAGAGCGCTACAAGATCGCGCCCGCCACTGTGCCGCTCGATAAAGACGGCAAGATCATCCCCAAGGAGGTCGAGATCCGCACGGGACGCGAGAATATTCGCGTTGTACCCCGTGAAGAAGTCGACTTCATCGAGGTCTCTCCCTCGGCGCTTGTCAGCGTCTCGGCTTCGCTGATCCCGTTCTTGGAGCACGATGACTCCAACCGCGCCCTGATGGGCGCGAACATGCAGCGCCAAGCCGTCCCGTTGCTCAAACCCCAAGCCCCGTATGTCGGGACGGGCATGGAGGCCAAGGTCGCCCGGGACTCCGGCCTGCTCGTCATCGCCGAGGAGGACGGGGTCGTCTCGTATGTCGACGCACAAAAGATTATAGTGAAATCGGGGCGCAAGGAGCATGTCTATCAGCTCATCACGTTCGACCGCTCCAATCAAGATACGCTGATCCATCAGCGTCCCATTGTCAACGTAGGGCAGAAAGTCAAGAAAGGGGAGGTCTTGGCCGATGGGCCAGCGATGGATCATGGCGAGCTTGCCTTGGGAGCCAACGTCTTAGTCTGTTTCTTGCCCTTTGAGGGCTATAACTACGAAGACGCTATTGTCATCAGTGAGCGCTTGGTGCGTGAAGATATCCTCGACTCGATTCACATCCAAGAGTACGAAGTCCGGGCAGAAGAGACCAAGCTCGGCCCTGAAGAGATCACCGACGACATCCCTGATCTGAGCAAGGAGGAGCTGAGAAATCTCGATGAAGACGGGGTAGTGCGCGTCGGCACGGAGGTGAAGATGGGGGATATTCTCGTGGGCAAGATCACGCCGCGCGGTGAGACCGAGCCCACCCCTGAAGAGCGCATCTTTAAGTCGATCTTCGGGGAGCGCTCCCGCAACGTGCGCAATACCTCCCTGAGATTGCCGCCGACGACCGAAGGGGGCAAGGTGATCCGGGTGAAGAAGTTCTCGCGCGACAAGGGCGATGAGCTCGAACCCGGGGTCAACGAATTGGTCAAAGTCTATGTGGCCCAGCGCAAGAAGATCTCTATTGCCGATAAGCTTGCCGGGCGCCACGGCAACAAGGGCGTGATCGCCAAGATTCTCCCCGTCGAAGATATGCCCTTCTTGCCCGATGGCACCCCCGTCGATATGATTCTCAATCCCTTAGGGGTGCCGTCGCGCATGAATTTGGGACAAGTCTTTGAAGCCCATCTGGGGTGGCTGGCCCATCTGAAGGGCGAGTATATGGCCTCGCCGGTCTTCGACGGCGCCCCAGAAGATCAGATCTTAACAGAGCTCTATCAAGAGCGGGTCAAGCACGGCCTGGCCGACGGCGATGATCCCCAGTATCCCATGGGCAAGGTCATCCTCCGCGATGGGCGCACCGGCGAGCCCTTTGAGCACCCTGTGACCGTCGGCTATATGTACATGCTCAAGCTGGAGCATATCGCCAACGAGAAGATCCACGCGCGCTCGGTGGGGCCCTATAGCTTAATTACGCAG
>CAZODX010000205.1:0-2562 GCA_964578715.1 uncultured Thermotogae bacterium
TTTTTTTTTGGCTACAATAGTCTCCGTTCCCTACATAAGGAGATGGCACTATGCTGGACATCAAACTGATCCGCGAGAACCCTCAGGAAGTCGAGCGCCGCCTGCGTACCCGAGACGAGACGATCTCGCTCGGCCCGCTTTTAAAGCTCGACGAAGAGCGCAGGAAGCTCATCGCCCAGGTCGAGCAATTGAAGGCGCAGCGCAACAAAGCGACGGAGCAGATCGCTCAGCTCAAGCGCGCCAAAAAAGAGAGCGAAGCCCAAGCGCTCATCGCCGAGATGGGGCGTCTGGCCGATCAGATCAAGTCTCTCGATAGCACCCTCAGCCAGATCGAACAAGAGATCCACGACTTTTTAGCTCGGCTGCCCAATCTCCCGCATAGCAGTGTCCCCGTCAGCCCGAACAAAGGCGACAAAAAGATCTTGAGGGAATTTGGGCAGAAGCCCTCTTTCTCCTTTCCCTTCAAGAGCCATATTGAGCTGGGTGAACAGTTGGGTATACTCGATCTCCCGCGCGCCGCGAAGATCGCGGGCTCGCGCTTCCCGCTCTACCGCGGCAAGGGCGCCCTCTTAGAGATGGGCTTGATCAGCTTTATGCTGCGCTATCAGACCGAACAGAACGGGTACATCCCGATCTTACCGCCGTTTCTGGGAAATCCCGAAAGCTTCTTCGCTGCAGGGCAGCTCCCCAAATTCGCCGACCAGGTCTACTTCTGCCCCGAAGACAAGCTCTATCTCAACCCTACTGCCGAGGTCTTGCTCGCCAATCTCCATCGCGACGAAATTTTAGACGGCTCCCAGCTCCCCTTAAAGTATTGCGCATATACAGCATGTTTCCGCAGAGAGGCCGGCACCTACGGCGAGGAGGAGCGCGGGCTCATCAGAATGCATCAGTTCAACAAAGTCGAGCTCTTCAAATTCACCAAGCCCGAAGAGTCTTATACCGAGCTTGAGAGCTTAGTCGAAGACGCCGAAGATATTCTCAAAGAGCTCAATGTGCACTACAGAGTCGCGCTCCTGCCCACGTGCGATCTCGCGCAGCAGTCGGCCAAGACCATAGACCTAGAAGTCTGGATTCCCTCGCAGAATCGCTATTATGAAGTCAGCTCTATTAGCAATTGCGAAGACTTTCAGGCGCGGCGGGGCAACATTCGCTTCCGGCGCGAGAAAGGGAGCAGGCCCGAATACGTGCACACCCTCAACGGCTCCGGCTTGGCGACGTCACGACTCTTTGTCGCCATATTAGAGAACAATCAGCAGCCCGATGGATCCGTATTGATTCCCAAGCCGTTGCAAGAGTACGTGGGTGCAGAGAGACTGACACCCCTGACCTAACCCAACTCCTTCCCTCAAGGGAAAGGGCTGAGATTTTTAGGATGAAGAGAGCAATACTTGGACTTCTCATGCTGCTGAGCAGTACCGGGGCGTGGGCGCAGCCGCTCGAAGCCCCCGATCTTGTCATTACGGCAGTGCGGCTGGAGCCGGCCTTCCCCGCACCAGGCAGCACCGTGCAGATCATCGCGACCATCGCTAATCATGGGACGCGCGCGACCAACGACGTCTTCGCCGTCGAGTTCAAGGCCGACCGTTTTCAAATCGGCGTGCGCTTCCTCGCTGACCTTGCGCCCGCACAGTCTCTTGAAGTGCCTATCAGTTGGGAGGCCAAGCCCGGCGAAACCGTCTTTCGCGTCAGCGTTGACCCGTTTAAGACTATCTCCGAACTCGACGAGAGCAATAATACTTTCTATAAGATCGTCAACGCGACGACCAACGAATTTACCGGGGCAGACTTGATTGTGCGTCGCGTGAGCGTCGAAGCCGAATCGCTCACGGCTGGGGAGCCGGCTCGGCTTGTCGCAATAGTCGCGAATATCGGGCAGGGGCCGGCGGCGTTCGTATCGGCGGGCTTTTATGTGGATGGCGAGCTGATCGCTATAGAGACCCTGCCAGAGAGCCTACCCGCCGGGCACGAAGTAGCTCTCGCAGTTCCGTGGACGGTCGAGATCGGCGAACGAGTCATTCGCGCCAAGGCCGACCCCAACGGAGAACTCTTCGAGCTCGACGAAGACAACAACACGTGGGCCGAGTATTTTGAATTTGCACCTCTGCCCAACAGATGCGCCCAGATCGTCTCTCTAGAATTTGCCAGCACGAGCATCGCGCTCCTAGAAGAGATGACGTCGCTGCCCATCTCGCAGCTCGTGAACGTCTTCATTCCTGCGATTCGCCGCCAGATGGAGCGTGATTATGAGGGCGTCAACGTCCGATTCTACCTGCGCCAGCCCACGGGGATCTTTAGTGCGATCTTCTTCTCCCCGGAGAATCGTCTGCCCATCTTAGGGCTGGCGCCGCTCGACTTTGGGAATCTCCGAAAAGACGACCGTGGGTTTGTCTTCGTCGGGAGTTTTCATGTCAACCGCGGGCTGCGCCTGGCGCCGCCGGAGCTGTTAGCAATTCTCATCGCCAAGGTCGCCAGTCATGAGCTGGGCCATATGCTGGGGCTCAATCATAATCCCAACGGCGGGATCATGAATGCCCAAGCTGAGATCAACCCGTACTTGGT
>CAZODX010000206.1:0-2560 GCA_964578715.1 uncultured Thermotogae bacterium
GGCTTGGCGCTATTGTGCCAAGGAATCTTGGGCCTTCCAAGGACAGCTGTCCCCTAAGAAGAGGGACGACGCTCAGGCTCGCAGACGCTGCGAGCGGCCTCCAGGGCCGCGCGATAGACCTCCTTGAGCGCGATGCCCTGCTCTTGCGCGAGTTTTTTACAGTCTTCGTACTCCGGCGCGATGTTGATCATCTCGGAGCCCAGTAACCCCAGCTTCACGCGCACGGGGCCGTATTGAGTGTGAATTTCTATAATTTTCCGCGCGAGCTTCTTGCGCCGCACTGGGTAATAGATAGCTCCCAAGGTCGTCGTCTCACGGAAGAGTATCTCGCAGAGTTTGTCCACCAACGGAGCGTCGCAGAGCACACGGACTAACAGCCCCGGACGCCCTTTCTTCATTAAGATACTCTGCGCGCTCACGCTCTTTGCCCCCTGATCGAAGAGCTTCTGCTGCACATAGGGGAAGAGCTCAGGGTTCATGTCGTCGATCTCGGTCTCGATAACAACAGTCTCGTCGCTCTCAAGATGAGCGATGCTCTCACCGACAAGGACGCGCAGCACATTGGGCTGCGAAAGCTCTTTAGTACCCGCACCGTAGCCGATCCGCTGCCAGCGCGCCGCAGGCATCGAGAAGCCCGAGACAAGATGTCTCAAGATCGCTGCTCCCGTGGGCGTGACCAGCTCCGTCTCAATTCCAGAAGAATAGACGGGAAAATTCTTGAGCAACTCTAGAGTTGCGGGCGCGGGCACGGGCAACGCGCCGTGCGCTGTCTCTGTTACCCCAGAGCCAACGTTGATCTTGGACGCGTACCAGTGATCTATTGTGAGTGCTTCGATGGCGACCGCCGCGCCGACAATATCACAGATCGAGTCAACAGCACCCAGCTCGTGGAAGTGCACGTCTTCGATAGGGACTCCGTGAATCTTCGCTTCGGCTTGGGCGAGCGCGCTGAAGATCGCAATGGCTCTGGCTTTCTCTTGGGGCGCTAGGGAGCTGTCCTCGATCATATCGTGAATCTCTGCCCAACGCCGATGCTCCTGAGGGTCAGACTCCGTCTCAAAGCGCAGATGCGTCGCGCGAATCCCCTGGCGCAGCACTCTCTCTGTGCGCACGCGCACCAAGCCCAGGCCAAGCTGCGAAAGCTTTTCGCTTAGGAGCTGAGCCGTGATGAGATCAGCGTCGAGCAGCGCCGCGAGAAACATATCCCCGGCGATGCCGGAGAAGCAGTCTAAGTAAGCGATCTTCATAGTCTGTTGATCTTGGTGGCTAAGACGGCTGCGCCAAAGCCGTTATCTATATTGACCACAGCTACACCCGGCGCGCAACTGTTGAGCATCGTCAGCAGCGCCGCCAGCCCCGCAAAGCTCGCGCCGTACCCCACGCTCGTCGGCACGGCGATCACCGGCTTTTCGACTAGCCCAGCAACGACGCTTGGCAGCACGCCATCCATCCCCGCTACAACGATCAAGATGCTCGCGGCGCTCAGACGCTCCCGCTGGGCCAAGAGCCGATGTACTCCCGCCACCCCAACGTCGTAGAGCTTCTCGACCCTGTTGCCCAAGTAGTGCGCTGTCACTGCTGCTTCCTCGGCGACGGGGATATCCGATGTCCCGGCGGTGACGACGAGCACTGTGCCGCCCTTGGGCGCTTTGGGAGCTCCTAGGGTCAGCAGCCGCGCTTGCTCGTGATAGATCGCGTCTGGCAGCAACTCCCGCACGGCACGCGCTTGCTCAAGCGTCGCGCGCGTCGCCAAGACGGGCTCGGTCTTGGTGTGGAGCTCTCTCATGATCGCGGCGATCTGCTCAGGAGTCTTGCCCAAACAGAAGACAGCTTCAGCGACCCCGCAGCGGTGCTCACGCTCGATATCGGGCCTAGCAAACGCCGCCGAAGTCTGCAGGGCTTCGTTCATGCTCCCGCTGCGATAGCCTGCAAGATCAAGAGTCACATAGCGAAATCCCAGCTCCTTCAAGCGAGCCGTAATCGCATCACGATTCGCCAAAAGCTGGGCCATCTCGTGGGGAGGCACTTCGATGCGCGCCATCTCGTTGTAGTGGCGCACGCGTACTTGACTAAAGCCCAAGCTGAAGAGAAACTCTTCGGCGTGCTCGATCTGTCTGAGTTTCTCTGGAGTGATCGCGCTGCCGTAGGGCAGCCGAGACGCCAAGCACGCCATCGCAGGCTTCTCGGCAGTGGGGAGCTTGAGTACTCGAGCGATCTCGCGGACTTCGGGCTTGGTCAGCCCGACTTCGAGCAGCGGGCTTTTGACGTTGTAGTCTTTGAGCGCGCGCATCCCCGGGCGAAAGTCGCCTATATCTGAGGCGTTCGTGCCGTCGAGCACAACCGCGAAGCCGCGCGCATGGGCTAACTCCGTCAGCTTACTAAAAAGCTCTTGCTTACAGTGGAAGCAGCGCATCGGAGGATTGTTGATGTAGCGTGGGTCGTCGAGCTCACGAGTAAAGATAATCTCGTGAGGGACGCCAAGCTGCTGCGCGCAGCTCTTGGCAGCTTCGAGCTCGCGCTGAGCATACACGGGCGAATGGGCCGTCACGGCTAGGACACG
>CAZODX010000207.1:0-2556 GCA_964578715.1 uncultured Thermotogae bacterium
GACGGCGCAGGGGCGCGGCATTTTAGGCGTGATCGACGGGATCAAGACCAAGGGCATTGAAAGCGACAAAGAGATCGCCGAGCGCAAGGAGTTCTTACGCAAGATCGGGTATAAGCTGTGATTTAATGCTTCAGCAGCTCTCGCGCAATGATGAGCTTTTGGATTTCGCTTGTGCCCTCATAGATGCGCGTGATGCGCGCGTCTCGGTAGAGGCGCTCGACTTTGTAGTCGCGAATATAGCCGTACCCGCCATGGATCTGTAGGGCTTGGTCGGCGACTTCGCTGGCGATCTCTGCTGCGTAGAGCTTGGCAATCGAAGAGTCCAGAATATAGTCGAGCTTGTGGTCTTTCTTCCAGGCAGCTTTGTAGGTGAGCAGCCGCGCCGCTTCGATCTTGGCCTTCATATCGGCGAGCTTGAACTGAATCGATTGGAACTCGCTGAGGAGCTTCCCGAAGGCCTTGCGCTCCTTGGAGTATTTGACGGCTTCGTCGAAGGCCGCCTGGGCGATGCCCACGGCCTGCGCAGCAATCGCAATTCTTCCCGAATCGAGCGTGATCATGGCGATCTTAAAGCCGCGGTTGAGCTCGCCGAGGAGATTCTCCTTGGGGACGCGGCAGTCCTCAAAGAAGAGTTCGCACGTGCTTGTCCCGCGAATGCCGAGTTTGTCTTCTTCTTTGCCCACGATGAACCCCGGCGTGTCGCGCTCGACGATGAAGCAGCTGACGCCCCGGTTGCCCGCGGCCGGGTCGGTGAGCGCGAAGACGAGAAATATATCGGCAAAGCCGGCACTCGTGATAAAACGCTTCGTCCCGTTCAGCACGAAAGAATCGCCCTTGGCCACCGCGGTGGTCTTCATACCCGCGGCGTCGGAGCCCGATTCGGGCTCGGTGAGCGCGAACGCGCCAAATCGTCTCCCCGCTGCCAGATCCGGCAGATATTTGCGCTTTTGGGCCTCGCTGCCGAACTCGACCAAGGGCGCATTACAGAGCGAATTCTGCACGCTGAACGCCGTCGCAGTCGAGGCACACGAGCGCGACAGCTCCTCCATCACGAGCACGTAGCTGAGCATATCCGCGCCGATGCCACCGTACTCTTCCGGGACGGTCATGCCCAGATACCCCAGGTCGCCAAGCTTCTTTAAAATCTCCAAGGGGACACGGTGCTCGCGGTCCACTGCCGTTGCGATGGGCTCAAGCTCTTTCAGTGCGAACTCTCGGGCCGACTTGCGAAAGAGCTCTTGTTCAGGGGTTAGTGTGAAATCCATAGGCACCTCGTTTTACGGTTGCATAGTGATCGATTTCAGGATAACGGGGACGAGGGGGCGGTCGGTGGGGCCGACTTCGACCTGCCCGATGGCCATGACGACCTCCAGCCCCTCGATCACCTTGCCGAAGATTGTGTACTTGCCGTCTAAGTGTGGGGCAGGGGCGAGGGTGATATAGAACTGGCTCGTAGCGCTATCGGGGTCGTTGGCGCGAGCCATTCCTACGATGCCTGCGCTGTCGTGCTTGAGATCCGGGTGGATCTCGAGTTTGATGGTCTTTTCTGAGCCGCCGCGGCCGGTTCCTGTGGGATCGCCGGTCTGTATAACAAGCCCGGCGACGACTCTGTGAAAGATCATATCTCTATAAAAACCGCGCTTCACTAAGTCTATGAAGTGCTGCACGGTGGTGGGGGCCTTGTCCGCGAAGAGTTCGATCTGAAAAGTTCCCATGCTGGTTTCGACAACGGCGATGGGGTTCTTAGCTAAAGGGGCCTGGGGAGGAGATGGCGGAGGTGTGCTAGGCTGAGCCGCAGGAGCTGGCATTGGTTGATCAGGGGGAGGGCTTGCGGCCGGTTGTTGGGATTTGGAGCCTCCGCAGCCCAGCAGTGCTGTGCTTGTCAGCAAGATGAGAACAATCGCGCAGATCCTCACCGTCCTAGCCTCCTTTGGTCTCTCAAGATCTATCTTACGGTGTTCTGGAGCGTTGCGTCAAATCGGATCACTTGACGCGACAGCCGTTAGGCATGGGGTGCTGCACCGTCACTAATGCTAACTGAGAGTAGTCATCGGTGCTGGCGGCCAAGAGCATCCCCTGGGACTCGACCCCGCGAATGACGGCGGGCTGCAAATTCGTCACCACGACGATCTGCTTGCCCACGAGCTCTTCAGTGGTGTAGTGCTTAGCGATGCCGGCGACGAGCTGGCGCTGCTCACTGCCCAAGTCTACTTGGAGTTTTAGGAGCTTATCTGCTCCGGGGACGCGCTCGGCTGACAGGATCGTGGCGACGCGCAACTCGATCTTCTGAAACTCTTCGATGGTGATCATGATGCCTCCTCTATGATGGGGATATTATAGCGCGTTTCTGGGGGTGCATCATCCTAATTGACTCTAGAAGAGTTATGCCGTAATCTTTGGGATGTAAAGGGAGGCATATTATGAGCTGGGAGACGCTTCGATCACCCGTTTCGTTCTTAAAGCAAATGCTAAGCACCGTCGCGTGCGAACAGACCCTCAGAGCGTATGAGTCTTTTTGGGAGCACGAGGGCAAGCCGATCTCCGAGATCGTAGACA
>CAZODX010000208.1:0-2532 GCA_964578715.1 uncultured Thermotogae bacterium
TACAGATCGAAGCAGAACTCGAAGAGATCGTGCGCTTAGTTGGGGTCGAGGCGCTCTCGCCCGCGGACAGACTGAAACTCGAAGTGGCCCGCTCGATTCGCGAAGATTATCTGATGCAGAGCGCCTTCGATGATGTCGACACCTACACGTCGCTTGGCAAACAACTGAAGATGATGTTGCTGATTAAGGAGTTCTATGAGTTAGGTCAGCAAGCGCTGGAGCAAGGCGTCGCTATCCAGCAGATTATAGATCTTCCTGTGCGGGAGCGCATCGCCAAGGCGAAATTTATCCCCGAGGGCGAGTTTGAAGCCCGCTGGGGAGAGATCATGCAAGAGATTCGCAAGTCGTTTGAAGGCTTGATGGCCAAAGCAGGAGGAGCCTATGCAGAAAGAGTATACTAGCATTGCCGAGATCGCCGGCCCCATTATGATCGTCGAAGGGGTGAGCGGGGCCAAGTACGACGAGCTTGTGGAGATCGAGCTGGCGGGAGGGGAGATCCGTCGCGGGCGCGTGCTCGAAGTAGATCGTGACAAAGCCGTCATTCAGCTCTTCGAAGCTGCTCAGGGCTTAAATCTCCGCCAGAGCCGCGTGCGCTTTCTCGGGCGCGTGATGGAGCTGGGCGTCTCCGAAGATATGTTAGGGCGGGTCTTCGACGGTGCGGGCCGCCCCATCGATGGCGGGCCGCAGATTATCCCTGAGAAAAAGCTCCCCATCTCCGGGGAGCCCCTCAACCCCTACTCGCGCGATTACCCCAATGAGTTCATCCAGACGGGGATCTCTGTGATTGACGGGTTAAATACGCTGGTGCGCGGGCAGAAGCTTCCGATCTTTTCGGGGGCGGGGCTGCCGCACAATCAAATAGCCGCGCAGATCGCACGCCAAGCCAAAGTCCTCGGCGAAGCCGAAGAGTTCTCCGTTGTCTTCGGCGCCATGGGCATCACCTTCGAGGAAGCGAACTTCTTCATTACAGATCTGAGAAAGACCGGGGCGCTGGAGCGCGCCGTGATGTTTATAAACCTAGCCGACGACCCGGTCATCGAGCGCATCACCACCCCGAGATTGGTGCTGACCTGCGCCGAGTACTTGGCATTTGAGCGCGACATGCACGTCTTGGTGATCTTAACAGATATGACCAACTACGCCGAGGCGTTGCGCGAAGTCTCCGCAGCGCGCAAGGAAGTCCCCGGCCGGCGTGGCTACCCCGGCTATATGTACACCGACTTAAGTACTATTTATGAGCGCGCCGGGCGCATCAAGGGCAAGAAGGGGTCTATCACCCAGATGCCCATTCTCACAATGCCCCAGGACGACAAGACCCACCCCATCCCCGATCTCACGGGTTATATCACAGAAGGGCAGCTCTTCTTGTCAAGGGAACTCCACCGCAAGGGCATCTATCCGCCGTTTGATGTCTTGCCGTGTCTGTCGCGCTTGAAGGACAAGGGGATCGGGCCGGGCAAGACCCGCGAAGACCACGCGGGCGTGCTCAATCAGCTCTATGCCGCGTATGCGCGCGGCGTGGACGTGCGCGAGATGGCCGCGATCTTGGGCGAGGCCGCCCTCAGCAAGATCGACAGAATCTATATGAAATTCGCGGACGAATTCGAACGAAGATTTATTCAGCAAGGGGAGTACGAAGACCGCACGATCATTCAGACACTCACGATCGGCTGGGAGCTGTTGAGTATGCTCCCGCGGGGCGAGCTCAAGCGCGTGCGCGACGAGTTTATCGAAAAGTATCTTCCCAAGAAGACAGAAGAGCCGGTCGCAGCGTGAGGAGGTGAGCGCATAATGGCAGTAGCGCAGCGGGTCAACGCGACCCGCATGGAATTATTAAAACAGAAGAAGCGCCTGGCGATGGCCAAGCGCGGGCATAAGCTCTTAAAGCAGAAGCGCGACGAGCTGATGCACCGATTCTTACAGTTAGTCGAAGAGACGCGGGGCCTGCGCGAACGCGTCGAAGAGAAGTTAGCCTCGGGGTTTCGCAGCTTCTTGCTCGCCCGCGCCGAGATGTCCAAAGAAGTGATGGAAGAGTCGCTCATGACCGGCGCGGGCACCAACGGAGCGTTACAGATGGAGATGGAGTCAGTCATGAGCGTCTGGGTGCCGCGCTTTCAGTTCAGTGACGATCGCGATATCTATTCGTATGGGTTTGCGGCAACGTCCGCAGAGCTCGATACGGCGCTGACGCTCTTCAAAGAAGCGCTTCCAGAGATGATCAAGCTCGCGGAGATCGAGAAGTCTTTGGAGCTCTTAGCCGAGGAGATCGAGACGACGCGACGGCGCGTCAACGCCCTCGAGAGGGTGCTGATCCCCCAGCTTGAGGAGAACATTCGTCGGATCTCGATGGCGCTCGACGAGATGGAGCGCAGTGCGCGGGCGTCGCTGATGAGAATTAAAGAGATCATTCGCGGAGAAGTGTAACCCTCCTTGAAGTCTTCCACCGCCGTCTTTTACAATAGTACTTACTTAGCGAGAAGGAGGGCTCGATGGACGACCGAATCCCCATGACGCCTGAGGGCTACCAGCAGC
>CAZODX010000209.1:0-2510 GCA_964578715.1 uncultured Thermotogae bacterium
TGATGACCACACGCATACGAGACAGTTTAAAGTGAAAAGTTCAAAGTTACAAGTTATACTATCGCCCGATGAACTTTCTCGACAAGCTGCGTGAGGCCGCGCGCCGCAATCACAGTTGGCTCTGCATTGGACTCGATTCAGAGCTGGGGAAGCTTCCCGCGTCCTTGCGCGAGCGCCACGGCCCTTATGCTGTCTTAGAATTTAATAGAGCGATCATCGAAGCGACGAGCGATCTCGTCTGCGCCTATAAACCCAATCTCGCGTTCTACGAGATGCTCGGCCCTGCAGGGCTTGAGATGCTCGCCAAGACGCGCGAGCTCATCCCCACAGAGATCCCCGTGATCGCCGACGCCAAGCGCGGCGATATCGAAAACACGGCGCGTGCCTACGCCACAGCGCTCTTTGAGCACTATCACTTCGACGCTGTAACCGTTAACCCGCTGTTGGGCTTCGACTCGGTCGCGCCGTTTTTAGAATACCCAGAGAAGGGCGTATTTCTTCTTGTGCGCACCTCCAACCCTGGAGCACGAGATTTTCAAGAGCTTCTCTGTGAGGGCAAGCCGCTCTATCAGTATTTCGCCGAGAAGGCCCGCGCGTGGAACACGAAGAAGAATATCGGGGTCGTCGTCGGGGCGACGGCTCCGGACGAATTAGCCATCGTCCGCCGGATCGTGGGCGATGAGATGCCCATCTTAGTCCCCGGCGTGGGCGCGCAGGCGGGCGACTTAGAACGCGCCGTCAGAAACAGCATAAACTCTCAAGGGGAGCTTGCGATTATAACCGTCTCGCGCAGCGTGATTTTTGCTTCGCAGGGCGAGGACTTCGCGCACGCCGCCCGACAAGTAGCCCAAAGACTCAGAGACGAGCTCAATCGCTGCAGGGGTTGAGCCCTCGGCCCGTTTGCGCTATACTTGCTCTCCTTATGAGCAAGCCTGAATCACCAGTCGAAACCATCTCTTCGGGAGGAAAGACCCTTGTCGAATCACCCAAGATCACCGCGGCTGAGCCGGTGCCGCTGACGCCCTCGCAGCGAACGTCTGTCACGATTGGCGTCATGCTTGGGCTCTTTCTCGGCGCGCTCGAAGCGACCGTCGTGAGCACGGCCATGCCTACGGTCATCGCCAGCTTAGGCGGCTTGCATATCTATAGCTGGGTCTTCTCGGCGTATATTCTGACTTCGACCGTCACCGTCCCCCTGTGGGGACGACTCTCTGATCTCTACGGGCGCAAGCGTTTTATGCTGATGGGGATCGCGATCTTTCTCATCGGGTCGGCGCTGTCGGGAGCGGCGCCCACGCCGGCGCAGCTCGTGCTCTTCCGCGCGATTCAGGGCTTAGGGGCCGGGGCGCTCCTGCCCTTGGGGATGACGATCATCGGGGAGATTTACTCGCTCGAGAAGCGCGCCCGCATGCAGGGGTTCTTCAGCGGCGTCTGGGGATTGGCGAGTATTGTCGGCCCCTTGATCGGGGGCTTTATCACGGATCATTTCTCGTGGCGCTGGGTCTTTTATATCAATATTCCCTTCGGGATCGCCGCGGCGCTCTTAATTGGGCTAGCGCTCATCGAGCCACGCGACCATCGCAAGAAAGTCACAGTAGACTACGCCGGGGCCGTGACGCTCACTGCGTTTGTCACGATACTGCTCATAGCTTTGGGACAACAGAATCTAGACGCTCTTGTGCGGGCAAGTCTGCTGGGGCTCTGCGCGCTGCTGCTTGGGCTTTTTCTAGTTTTAGAGCGGCGCGCGCAGGAGCCCATTGTGCCGCTCTCGCTCTTTCGGCATAGAATCTTTAGCGTCTCTTCGGCCAACGGCTTCTTTGTGGGGATGGCGATGTTCGGTTCGCTCTCGTTCATCCCGCTCTTTGTTCAGGGAGTAATCGGCACAACGGCTACAGAAGCGGGCACGACGCTGACACCGTTCATGCTCTGCTGGGTGGGGTTTTCGATCATCGGGAGCCGGATGATTCTGAAGATCGGCTACCGTCCCACGGCGCTCCTTGGGGTGGGTTTGCTGGTAGCGGGCTTTCTTGGGATGGCGACTCTGAACGCTGAAGCAAGCCGACTGCTCGTGATGGGCTATCTCTCGTTAGCGGGGGCGGGGATGGGCTTCTCGATGGTCACGCTTCTGATAGCCGTGCAGACGTCGGTGCCGCGCGACCAGCTGGGGATCGCAACGTCGGGGACGGTCTTCTTCAGATCTATCGGAGGAGCTGTTGGGGTTGCGGTGATGGGGGCGGTCTTGAGCGCCCAGATGTCGGCGCACGCCAACTCAGCCTTAAGCAGCTCGCTCTCGCCGGAAAAGCTTGCGGATCTGTTGCGTCATCCCGATGCGCTGATCAGTCCGGCGGCGCGGGCGCAGCTTCCGGCACCCCTCCTAGAAGCCCTGCAACAGATCTTAGCGACGGCGCTGCACTGGGTCTTTATTGTAGGGTTGATTGTCGCTGTCTTAGCGTTGATCGTGACGCTCTTTCTGCCGAGGGGCACGGCGCAGGAGCATGTCTCTGGTGGGC
>CAZODX010000210.1:0-2441 GCA_964578715.1 uncultured Thermotogae bacterium
CGGCGGCTCCGGGCTCGAATGGCGCTTCGGGGTTGAACTGCGCTTCCTCTTTGGCGGCTTGTAGGCCCATCAACTCTAAAAATATTATTTTCACTTTTATCCCATCATCACCCCTCTTGACAAAGTGATCCAATTGTGCTATAGTGTTTTTCAAGGAGGTGTAAGACGCAGCCCACAAGACGGTCCTGATAAAGGCAAACCACGCGAAAGCGTGGGGCGCAAAGCCACAGGCCTACGACGGTGATAGAGCTGTTATGGCGGCTGGGCTGCCACGGACCATGAAGAAGATATGGGCGCTCGTAGCAGTGATGGGCGTGTGTGGACTAGCTTTGAGCTTGGAGAGCGTCTCGCAAAGCTCGGCCAGCGGGATCGTGACTTTTCGCCTAGCCCCCTCGATGAGCCTCTCCGTCTGGAGTGAAAGCCCCTCTGGCAACAGCTTAGTCTCGGTCTACACCATTCCGCGCCCCACGGCGCAGGAGCGCCAAGCGGGATTCCTCGAGCGCCTCAATGCCCTGAAACTTCTAGCCCGCAGCAACGTCCCGTGGGCCTTGCGCGCTCGCGCCCAAGAACCCGATATGGGCTTCAGCGACGACGGTACTTATCGCAAGCCCGTGAGCGATCTTGAGGTCCGCGCTGCCCCAGGGCCTTATATCCCTCTCTCGGTGCGCGATCAGACCTTAACGTGGGGCCCTGCCGGAGAATATCTCATCGCCCTCGATTATCGCGTCCGCCTGGGGCCAGAGCATCGCGATGGCACCTATCAGGTGACGCTGATCTATACTATCTCTACCCAGTGAGCTTGTTCCTTGACAAAGCCCCTATATTTGGGTATATTGTGTCCAGTGCGATGCCACCTAAAGATCCTAGAAGGGGGTTTGAGCTATGCAGCTCACTATTTATTACACCAAAGAAGATCTTCCGCTCATCAAGCAAGTCGAGGCCAAAGCCGAGCGAGAGCGTCGCAGCAAGAGTGCAGTCATTCTCTCCATCGTTGAGGAGTACTTCGAACGCAACAAGCGCATCGGGGAGATCCTCTGCGATCTGGGGAAGCTTACCCCAGAGAGACTCAACCAAGCTCTGGAGATTCAAAAGAAAGAAGGGGGCACACGCCCGCTTGGGGAGATCCTCCTTGCCAAGAAATGGATCACCGAAGGCGATCTCATCCGCGCCCTGATGCTCCAAGGCAAGCCCGTCGACGTCAAGTAAGAAGGGGACACGATGGCCAAGCGCTGGCTCCGCGGGGGAGCAGCCCTTATTCTGGGGGGTATAAGCTTCGCAATTCCCGCGAGCGCTTTGCTCATATCGCATATTGAGTTCGATTTAGCCCTCCCCCGCGGGGCCATCGATACCCTCACATTCACCGTCCTCAACAACGAAGCCGAAACTTTAGAGATCCAGCTCAGCCTAGCCGACTGGGATCGGGATATCTCCGGAGAGAACCGCTTCTACCCGCCGGGGACGCTGCCACGCTCAGCAGCGGCTTGGCTCTCCGTCAGCCCCTTAAGATTCGATCTTGCCCCCAACGAGCAAAAAGAGATCCGTTTCTCCATGAAAGTACCGTCAGATATCAGCGGCACCTACTGGACCGCGATCATGGTAGAAGCGGCCCCAAAACGATCCCAGCCGCCGCCTCCAGGCACGACCGTCATCGTGCGACGGCGCTTCGCCGTCAAGGTCTTAGAGACCCCTCCAGGCACCGGCACCAAGAGCGGACGCATCACTCTTATAGATGTGCGCGGGCTCAATCCGCCAAATTTCTTCGTCGAATTTGAGAACCGCGGGACCATCCACACGCCTTCTGTGACGGGGCGCGTTGAGCTGCGCGATGAGAAGGGCACTCTCATAGAGAGGCTCGATATCGAGAGCTTCCCCACCCTCCCTGGCGCCAGGCGCCTCCTGAAGCTCACCAGCGCCCGCAAGAAGGGCGAGCTCTTGCCCCCGGGAAAGTATCTTGTCCTTGTGATTCTCGACTATGGGGGAGAGACCCTCGCCGGAGGGCAGTTCGTCTTCAAGATCAAGCCCCTTCAGCTTGTCCCCATCGGCGATGCGAAAGCACCCCCTCAAGATCTAGACAGAGACGGCCTCTACGAAGACATCAACGCAGACAGCAGGCTCTCCCTCGAAGACGCAGCCCTTCTGGGGTTCAATATTGACAGCCCCGCCGTACAAGAGAACGCCCGGGCGTTCGACTTCGACAACGACGGCGACGCCGATTTCGACGACGTCGTCACCCTCAAGAAGATAGCCGAGGGCTGACCCCTCACTCCCTCCCCTTTGCGGAGAGGGAGTGAGGGAGAAATTCAAAAGCTCTTAGGCCCGCTTGACGGAGAGTTTTCCGCCGGCCTCGACGACCTTCAGCTTCTTGCGCACCAGCTCTTTCAGTTCACGGCCAGCGCGAAAACCCGGCACCGCCTTGGAAGCGACCATGATGCGCCGGCCCG
>CAZODX010000211.1:0-2410 GCA_964578715.1 uncultured Thermotogae bacterium
GCGCGTGCTCGGCTTCTCTTACAGCGATGCCGACAAGATCGCCAAGCTCATCCCCATGGGGGCGACGCTCGATGAGGCGCTCGCCGCGGTGAGTGAGCTGCGTCGTCGCTATGAGACGGACCGTCAAGTCCAGAGGCTTATCAACATAGCGCGCAAGCTTGAGGGTCTGGCGCGTAACGCCGCAACCCACGCGGCTGGTGTCGTCATCACCCCCGGCGATGTCACAGACTTTGCCCCGCTCTTGCGCCTCAGCGATGGCTCGGTGCGCACCCAGTACAATATGAAAGACCTCGAGACCATCGGGTTGCTCAAGATCGATTTTCTTGGGCTGCGCAACTTAACAGCCATCGACGATACGCTTCAAGCGATCAAGAAGCTCACCGGCAAAGAGCTCGACTTACAGAAGATCCCCTTAGACGACCCTGATGTCTACGCGATGTTACGGCAAGGGCGCACCACCGGGGTCTTTCAGCTGGAGGGATCAGGGATCACGGCGTTGCTGACGCGCTTGGAGCCCACGGAATTTCGCGATCTCATTGCGATCTTGGCGCTCTATCGCCCGGGGCCCCTCGAGAGCGGCATGGCCAATGACTATATCGAGCGCAAGCACGGGCGCCAGCCCGTGACCTATCCCCACCCCGATCTTGAAGGGGTGCTCAAGGAGACTTATGGGTTGCCGATCTATCAAGATCAGCTCTTGCTGATGGCGCGCACCCTTGCAGGGTTCACCCTGGCCGAAGCAGATATCCTGCGCGTGGCCGTCGGGAAAAAGAAGAGAGACGTCATGGAGAAGATGCGCACGCGCTTTGTTGAGGGCTGCGTGCGGAACGGCATCGACCGTGCCAAAGCCGAAGAGCTCTTTGCGGATATCGAGAAGTTTGCGCGCTACGGCTTTGTCAAAGCGCACTCGACGGCGTATGCGCTCATCTCGTACTGGACGGCCTATCTCAAGGCGAAGTATCCCACGCCGTACATGGCCGCGCTCCTGACGAGCGTCTCCGGCAACACCGACAAGATCGCTGAGTATATCCAAGAGTGTCGCGAGCTGGGCATTACTGTCTTGCCACCCGATATCAACGAGAGCGACGCGGATTTCACGCCCTTGCCCGGCAATCAGATTCGCTTTGGGCTTGGGGCGATCAAGAACGTCGGGAGTGCCACCGTGCACGCTATTTTAGAAGCGCGCCGGCGCGGCGGGCCGTTTCGGAATTTCGCGGATTTCTGTCGCCGCGTCGCCAGCGACGCCCTCAACCGTGAAGTTGTAGAGAGCCTCATTAAATGCGGAGCGTTCGATCGCTTCGGCACTCGCAAGGGCTTGCTCGCTCAAGTCGAGGCGGGCTTGGCGCTCGCGGCCCAAGCCCAACAAGAGCGCAAGAGCGGTCAGAAGTCGTTCTTCGCTGACGATCCCCCCTTGCTCAAGTCCCCCGATGGCCACGACGAGTTTGCTAAGTCTGAGCTCCTGCGCTTCGAGAAAGAGCTGTTGGGGCTGTACGTGAGCGGACACCCCTTAGATCACGTAGAAGAGCGCCTCGCTCTCCTGCGCACCTGCACCATACAGCACCTCAAAGACCAACCCGAGGGGAAGGAACTCTCTCTAGGAGGGCGCATCGACTCCGTGCGCGTGATCACCACGAACGCGGGCAAGCGCATGGCCTTCGTGCGCGTAGAAGACCTCTCCGGGCAGGTCGAGGTCACGCTCTTTCCAGAAGTCTATGAGCACGCGAAAAGACTTCTCAAAGAAGATCAGCTCGTGTGGGTGCGTGGGCGCGCGGAACGCCGCGCCGAGCGCGCCAACGGCGTGCAGCTTATAGCTGAAGAGCTCCTCTCTCTTGAAGAGGCAGAGCGCTCGGTGCAGCTTTATTTACACATTGACCCTGAGCACATCACGGAGCCGTTCGTGCAGAGATTGAAAGAGATCGTGGAGGCCTCGCCGGGAGCTTCATCGATCTACGTGCGCCTCACCGGGGATGACCCAGTCACCGTGCATTTAGGGGTGAAGGTCGGGCTGACCCGCACGCTCTTGCAGCAGCTTGAAGCGCTCCTGGGCGATCCCACAAGGATTCAGCACATTACGCGCAAGGGGGGCTTATGACGAAGACCACAAGTCGTTTGGTGCACTGGCTCTACCCGGGGATTGGGGTGAAGCGCTGGGTGGCGCTCGTGCTCTTTTCGCTGGCGCTCTTTATCTTGGGACTCTTTGTGTTGTTTGGGCAGGATCTCGTGCGTGCTGTTTATAATATTGTCGCGCCTTGGGCGTTCTCGACGGTACTGTTAGGGGTGGGGCTGGTAGGGCTTGGGATTGGGGGAGCGCTCTTTGGGGTGCATCGGATCGGCCGCTCGATTGTGCGGGCGATCGCAGCACCTGCGGAAGGACGCGTTGGCGCCTTGCTCGTCGAGAAGAGGTTGCTGC
>CAZODX010000212.1:0-2404 GCA_964578715.1 uncultured Thermotogae bacterium
GGCGTGTTCGACAACCAGTACGCGATCAGCTCTTGCATCGTCGCCAGATCGATCTGCTGCCCGCCGGTGCCCGGCACGATGGGCGATTCCCCAATGGTAGACCATCCCGTGGCGAGCCACCAGCTCACCGCCCGCTGAATCTGATTGAACGAGATGAGATTGTCGTCTTTAGGATCAATGCGCTCTTCTTCAGGGGGAATGTCGGGTCGGGTGACGTAGTGCGCTACAACGACTTTGATGGGCAACCCTGCGACAAGTTGAAACGAGCTTGTCCCCTCCGTGGGCGTCTGAATATCTGGAACCTTGCTGATGACAAAGCCCGTCAGCGTGGGCGAATCTAGTTCAGCCGTCTCAGAGAGCTTCACTTCGTAGACGATCTTCTTCACCGTGCCGGCAGCTAAGCGTTCAGGGAAGATCCATTCGATCGTGGTGCCTCCAGGGGGCGGCGGCCGCAGCGTGCCCCCATGCGGCTCGCCCAAAACTTTTTCGGTGACGTCCTCGACTTTGGTATCAGCAGCGATAATATTCTGAGGCCATTCTTCCCGCACGCCCAACCCCAAGACGTCGCGATTGACGCGAATCTCTAAATATACTCGGATAAATATCCCCCGCGGGAGCTGACCGTTGAACGTCGGCAAGTCCCGAATCGCTACGGCAATGTTGAGCACGGTGATAGTGACGCTGGTGCTCCCCGTGGCACCTTCGTTATCAGTTACTGTCAGCGTGACCGTGTACGTTCCGGCTTTTTCGTAGGCATGGGTTGGGCTTTGGGTCGTGCTTGTGGTACCGTCGCCGAAGTCCCAGTTCCATTGGGTGATCTGGCCGTCGGGGTCGGAGGACTGATCCGTGAAGACTATCGTCTCTTTAACAGCAGGCTGCCAGGTCGCACGGTCAGCTACGGGAGTTTCAGGGTTGAACTCGAATTTTGCCACCGGCGGGGCATTGGGAACATCAAGCGTGATGAACGGCAGATTGATGCGCGCTCTCTGCCCCAAGATATTGGTGTACTCGACGGTGCTGGGGCTGCGATTGATGGGGAACGAGCCCTTCACGCTGGAGCTGACCTGAACGCGAAACGTGACGGTCTCTTCGGGGCGGATGGCGTCCACTCTCCAGGTGAGCATCTTGCTGCCGTCGGGGAAATCTTGGATTTCGGGATTTCCTTCGGCCCCCTCGAATGTCACGCGGTTTGTCAGCGTCACTTTGGCGACGATCTGGCGCGCTATAAATTCGATGCGCAGTTGTCCCTGCAAAGCTGCGAGGGTTTCGTCAGTGAGATTCTTTAAAAAGAGCCCGTTGGTGAAGCGCGCGAGCGACAGCAGCGTCTGAGAGCGCGCGGCTTCGTCAGTAGTTGTCACGACGTGAATGGTGATCTGGCTATCGCGGGCGCGCTGGGCCTGGGTGAGCACCGGGCCAAACTCAGCCGGAGCTAAGCCCGCACGAGCGATCAGCCAAATCTGAATCTTGCGCGCTTCGGGGCGCGCGGTCTCTGTCAGCTCTTTCGTTGCTAAGGCGACAGCATCGGCTAGCCCGGCGGCCCCTCCCGGCGTCAGCTCGGATAGTCTCTGCCGAATGACATCGAAGTTAGTGGTCAAGGGGCTGTCGAGCGTCGGCGGAGCTAGCGACACCAAGCCGACACGGTCGTCTGGCCCAAGGAGCTTGAGCAGACGGTCGAGAAATGGGCGTGCCTCTTCTAAATTGAGCGAGCGATCTACGCCGAGGATCACATCGAGGGGCTGAGGGGTGAGAGAATCGCCGCGCAGGGCGAGTTTAACGCTTGCGATCTGGGGCTGGGCCAGCGAGCCCTTTTGATAGACCGGAACCGTCTCGACGACAAACTCCGCGGTAATGCCCGGCGGGGGAGTGATCTGGGCGCGGGAGTTTGAGAACAGCAAGACCCCCAACAGAATCACAACGACGGCCAACGCACGACGCCCCTGCATATCCGGTCTTCCTTTTTTGAAAGCGATGATAGCTCGCTTCTATCATACCCGATTATGCGGGGGTCTGACAGTTGTCCGCGTTACGTTAGCTGCACTTGAGCTTGGCCGTCACTTGGCTGGCCGGCAGCGTAATGAGAAACTCAGCAAAGAAGATCTGCGACAGAGGGATCAGCGCAATTGTCTTGATTTCAACAGCTTGGGGCGCGACCCCCACCGTCCACAGATAGAACTGCACTTTGACGGCGTCGAAGTCCTCTTCAGCTTTGATGCGATATGTGTACCATTCGGGATAGAGCTTCGCTTTGGGGGTGAGATATTTGTTGATCATCATTTTTGTCGCAGCTTCGCGTAGCTGGGGCGAGCTTCCGTAGATGGCAAGCTGTTCCAACTCGGCAATAGTCTTGGTGCGCAGGTCAATCCCCGCGACGACGGGGTTCTCGACTGTTGGGAGATTCCAGCAC
>CAZODX010000213.1:0-2332 GCA_964578715.1 uncultured Thermotogae bacterium
GATTCTGCTGCGTCACTCCGGGCATGGCCATCAAGCCTACTAACACCGCCACCAACCCGACCACCGTTGCGAGCAGCTTGAGAGTCTTCTTCATCATCGTCATCTCCTCCTTTGCGTGTGAGATTGAAGATTTGGGGTTGTCTGCTGCTCTGAGTCTCTTAGGTCATCGTCTCACCTCCCTTTCGCTTGAGTCTTGGGCGGGGTGCGGGGCTCCCGCAGGCCTTCCCCTCGACTCGGCACCCCGCCCTCGCTCTTCTCTGTCATGGATCACACGCTGCACCCTCACTCTAGCACACCCCCCACACCCTGACCATAATCTAGCTTAAGAAAAAACTTGGGCTTGCTTAAGATTGCCCTTAAGCAAGATTAAGAAAAAGTTTAAGCGAGATTAAGGTCGAGCCACGACTTCACAAGTAGACTGAAGTTGAGTATAATGAGGTGGGACGGTGAGACGGAGCAACGGCGAGACGCCCTGGCAACTCACGGTCTATATCCCCAAAGGGAAACGCCACGAACAGTTGCTGGAGCGCCTCAGAAAGATCGCGCAAGCAGAGCGACGGTCGCTCAACTTCTTAGTCCTAGAGGCCGTCGAGAAATACCTGGACGAGCTAACATCTGATCGCCATGCCGATTCAGCCGTTTGATAAAGCTCGGAAGCTCCGTCGCCGCCCCTTGGTGCTCGTGGCGATCTTCTTCGCTCTGGGCATCTTCGCAGCCCAGAGCTTGCAACTCGCTCTTGCTTGGCTCGCCGGACTGACAGCCCTCATGCTCGCTTTGGCTGTTCTGAGTCTCTCCATCCCACACTTGCGATCTCTCACCACCTTCCTCGTGCTGCTCAGTTGCACAGCCCTCGGCGCCCTGCTCTATGCCAACGCACGCTTCCCCACAGAAAGACTCTACGAGCACACCGAAAAAATCCAACACGTCCGGGGCGTCGTCGTCAGCTACCCCGACCACGGCCCGGAACGCTCGCGCTTCGTGCTCAAGCCCCACAACGCCCCAGGGTATCTCCAAGTCTTCTACGATCACACCCGCGATCCCGAATATCTTCAGATTCACTACGGCGACGAACTGGTCATCCGCGCGCCGGTGCGCGTGCCCACCAATCGCGCAGGGGAACGCTTCGACTATCGCGAGTATCTGCGCCGCCGCGACATCTGGGGCGTCATCTGGGTCTATCGCGAGAGCCAAGTCCAGATTATCACTCACCGCCAGGGCTTCTTTCTGCTGCAGTGGGGCTATGAGCTACGCCAAAAACTCTTTGCGCAGATCGAACGCTATCTCTCTCTTGAACAGGGCGCACTGCTCAAGGGCCTGCTCTTTGGCGAACGCGAGAGCCTTCCCAGTGAGATCGCGCAAAATTTTCGCGACGCCGGCGTGATGCACGTGCTTGCGGTCTCCGGGGCGAACTTGGGCATGATCTTGGCGCTGCTGGCACTTGTGCTGCGCTGGTGGGGCTTCAACTTCACGAAGCTCTACTTTCTTGCGACGCCCGTCGTGGTGCTCTATCTTGTGATCGTGGGCTTTGAGGTGAGCTTGCTGCGCGCAACGGCGATGTTCTTCTTTTTGACTGTTGGGTTCTTCTTCGCCGAGCGCGGCTGGATCCTCAAGCGCTGGGCCGATCCACTGCAGGGCTTATCCACAGCAGCTATAGCGATTCTGCTCGCCGACCCCGAAGCGCTCTTTGAAGCCGGGTTTCAGCTGAGCTTTGTGGGCACCTTGGGAATACTGCTCGCCGTGCTCTATCTGTGGCCGCGCCTTGAGGAGCGCCTTCAGCTTAAGCCACGGCTCCCACGAGAGGAAGAGACTCTATCACGTCGCGGGCTTCGTGGGGCTGCGCTCTTTCTGATCGTCTCGCTGGCGGCGCAGCTTGCCGTCGCGCCCGTGCTCGCGTATCACTTCCATCGGGTCTATCTGTGGGGCGCGCTCTTGGGGAATTTAGCCATCGTCCCCCTGGTGACGATTGCGCTCTGGGGCGGGATATCTTTACTCGTCGCCAGCGCGGTTCCTCTCCCCTTCGTCGCCCAGATCGTCGCGACGCTCGAAGGGCTGCTCTTGCAGGTGCTCATCCGGCTCAGTCAGCTCTTCGCGAACCTGCCCGGCGCGATCTGGAGCTTCTAGCGCTTCTTCTTGGGCTGAGCGAGTTTCGCTCGCGCCTCAACGAGCGTCTCCACGAAGTCTTCAAAATCTTCAACGGGCATACTGATATCGACGTAGCCGTACTGAACATAGACTTCTTGCTCGGAGTCGTCGTGCCAGACGCTGATCCATGTCTCGCTCGCTGCGACGGTTTCAGCTAACGTCTCGATGGCCATAGCGTTCACGCTCCTTA
>CAZODX010000214.1:0-2311 GCA_964578715.1 uncultured Thermotogae bacterium
CACGAGCTTCAGAAATTCTCTGAGATCACCTCGCGCGTCTGCGTCACCGCCCAACACCGCGAGATGCTCGACCAAGTCTTAAAAATCTTCGAGATCAAGCCCGACTATGACCTAAATCTCATGCGCCCCAATCAGAGCCTCTATCAATTGACATCCGATGCGCTCGTCGCGTTAGAGTCTGTCATACAGCGCGAGAGGCCCGACGTCGTCATCACCCAAGGGGACACGACGACGGCGTTCGTCGCGAGCCTGGCCGCGTTCTACGCGCATATTCCCATCGCGCGCGTCGAGGCCGGGCTGCGCACTCACAACAAATACAGCCCGTTCCCAGAAGAAGTCAATCGTCTCCTTGCCGACCAGCTTGCTGATCTGCACTTCGCCCCCACCGAGCGCGCCAAAGAGAATCTGTTGCGCGAGGGCGTCTCTTCAGAAACGATCTTCGTCACCGGCAATACCGTCATTGACGCGCTCCAGCAAATTTGGGCGCGCGTCAAAGACCGCGATCTTCACGGACAGTTTCCCGTGCCCCCAGAGATCTTTTCACAGATCGAGCGCGGCGAGAAGAGACTCGTACTGATCACCGGCCATCGGCGCGAAAGTTTTGGGCCGGAATTCGAGAGTATCTGTCTGGGACTGAAGAAGATCGCGCACAATTACACAGACGTCGTCTTGATCTATCCCGTACACTTGAACCCAAACGTGCGCGCTCCGGTGCAGAAGATCTTAAGTCGGACCGATCGGGTCTTTCTGATGGAACCGTTGGATTATGAAAAATTTGTCTGGCTCATGGGGCGAGCGTCTTTTATCTTGACAGACTCCGGGGGCATCCAAGAAGAAGCCCCGGCGCTGGGCAAGCCCGTCTTGGTGATGAGAAGAGTGACCGAGCGCCCAGAAGCTATCGAAGCGGGCACGGCCAAGCTCGTGGGAACAGATTCTGAAAGAATCTTTGCAGAAGCCGCGCGCCTCTTAGAAGATCGCGACGCGTATGAGCAGATGGCGCGCGCTGTCAATCCCTTCGGCGACGGCCACGCCGCGGAGCGCATTGTGAAGATCGTGCGCGAGCGTTTTTGACGTCGCCGTCTCTCGCGTGATATCATGACCTATCCCCCTCCCCGCGTCGGGGGGGGGCCAGGGGAGAGGTTCTTGAGGAGATGAGAGAATGGCTGTTGAACGACGGTGGATATTTCTCGTGACGGTCTTAGTTTTTCTCATCGGTTCGACGATCTATGCGCTGCGGCAGCCGTTAGAATTTGAGACAAGCGCGCTGGTGCGCATCAAGACCCCACCGCTGCCCCACGAGTTCGCTGTGCATCTGCGCTGGGGCGAGGACTTTTGGCGCAGCCCCGACTTAGCCGTGGAGGTCGCCAAAAAAATTCGTATCTCTGAGGAACCCGAGGAGCGATGGCCCGTCGTCTCGTGGCTGTATACCAACCTGAAGATCAAAGAGACAGACGGCCTCGTCACGCTGACGCTGCGCGGCGGCTTCGGTCAGCGTGCTGTGCGCGACACCCTCGCGGCCTATATCGACGAAGCGGCGAAGAAGATGAAGAGCGACGTGCGCTCCACCATCGAGAGCGAGAGCGCGCGGCTGAGCGCGCTCCGCCAAGCCTTGGAAGACCATCGTCAGCAGGTGCTGCAAGCTCTCACGGCTCGCGTCGACGAGCGCAAGGCGCTCCTGCAATCTCAGAAAGAGACCATCGAGAAAGAATTGCAAGAGTTTCTCAAGAGCCGTATCGCGCAGATGCGCATTGGTGAGCAAGGCGCGACGATAGAAAGCTGGTACTATCGCAATTATGTAGAATCTCTGCTGCGGCGCCTGGAAGAGATCGAGCGCGAGCTCGATCTGCTGCAGAGCAAGGGCATTGCTGCAGTTGAGGGGGAATATCAGCGCATACTCGCTCTTGAGGAGCGCATCGAATCTATCGCGCAAGCCCAAGTAGAGGCTCAGCAGGTTCTCATGAGCTGGGAGCCTGTGGAGGTCATCACACCGGCGCAGCTGCCGCAAGGGCCGGTGGGGCCAGATCGCGCTCAGACGATCTTGTGGGGGACGGGCATCGGGATTCTTCTTGGGCTCTTGGTGGCGCTCTTCTCCCCCAGACGACGCGAGCCCAGCAAGCCGTGAATCACGGAGAACACAGAAAGAGACGGAAGGCACGGAAGACGGCTTGACGCTACCCTTGTAACTTGTCTGGGTAGCTTAGGAATCGCAAGCGCTCAGGGGTTTTAATAAGCTCGTAGATGGGCCGGCCATGGCGCAGCCCAAGCTCGGGGTACTCGCGGGCGCGCTCGACGCGCAACGGCGGAAGTGCAC
>CAZODX010000215.1:0-2302 GCA_964578715.1 uncultured Thermotogae bacterium
CGGAGCGCGGGGGGAGGACGTGTCATGCAGCTATTATTTCGCGCGAGCTGGGGATTCCGTGCGTCATCGGCGCGGAGGGCGCCACGCACAAGATTCAGACCGGCCAAGAGATCACCGTAGACTGCTCCCAGGGCGAGGGGCGGGTTTTTGCTGGGCGCTTGAAGTTCAGAGTCGATCGCATTGACGTGGCGCAGCTCCCAAGAACGCGCACAAAAATTATGATGAACGTGGGCATCCCGGAGATGGCCTTCGCGCAAGCGCGCATCCCCAACGACGGCGTAGGACTTGCTCGCGAAGAGTTTATTATCAGCTCGCACATTGGGATTCACCCCAAGGCGCTCTTGGAGTACGAATCTCTCAAAGTTCGCGCGGCCCATGACGAAAATATTGCCCAGATCGTGAGAGAGATCGACGCGCGCACCGTGGGCTACACTGACAAAGCCCAATTCTTTGTAGATAAACTTGCGTCAGGGGTGGCCAAGATCGCCGCGGCGTTCTGGCCCAATGACGTCATCGTGAGACTTTCAGATTTCAAGAGCAACGAGTACGCCAGTCTCATCGGGGGCGCGCTTTACGAGCCCACGGAGTCCAATCCGATGATCGGCTGGCGCGGCGCGTCGCGATACTATGACCCCAAATACAAAGACGCGTTCGGGCTGGAGTGCCAAGCCCTCAAGAAAGCCCGCGACGAGATGGGCTTAAAAAATATCAAAGTGATGGTCCCGTTCTGTCGCACGCCTGAAGAGGGACGCAAGGTCATCCAGACGATGGCGGGGTTTGGGCTTCGCCAGGGCGAGAACGGCTTAGAGATCTACGTGATGTGCGAGATCCCCAGCAACGTTATTTTAGCAGAAGAGTTCGCGGAGATCTTCGATGGCTTCTCGATTGGGAGCAACGATCTCACACAGTTGACGCTTGGGCTGGATCGCGACTCAGAGCTCGTTGCGCACATTTACGACGAGCGCAATGAAGCTGTGAAGCGTCTTGTGAAGCACGTGATTGACGTAGCGCGCCGTAAGGGGCGCAAGATTGGGATCTGCGGACAAGCCCCGTCGGACTTTCCGGAGTTTGCAGAATTTCTGGTCGAGTGCGGGATTGACAGCATCTCGCTCAATCCCGATACGGTGATCAAGACGAGGCTGTTAGTTGCCGACAAAGAGAAGGAGCTGGCGCGAGGAGGGCTAGCTATCACAGTAGATTGACCTCAGCTGAGTAGCTTCTACTTGAATACTGCTGGCGCTTCGAATTCGATGACAACCACATCCTGAGGGATGCCTAATCTCTCTAGATTGCTGATAAGCCCTGCAGGATTTATAATACGGCACGGCGAATAGTAAGTGATAGGGAGGACTGCCATGAAACAGCAGTATACAGCAGTCATCAAGCAAACTGGGAGGTGGTGGATCGGTTGGATAGAAGAGGTACCGGGGGTGAACTGCCAAGAAGCTTCCAAGGAGGAGCTCCTGAAGAGTCTCAAGATCACGTTGCAGGAGGCGTTGGAATTCAACCGCCGTGAGGCTCTCCAAGCAGCAGGCGACAACTTCGAGGAAGCGCCCATCGCGATATGATCTGTAAAGACCTAGGTGTCCCCCCAGTGAAGTAGAACGAGCTTTCAAGCCACGATCATGAAGAGATGTTCGCTACTTCCCCCACAAGCTCACATCGCCCTTGGCGAAGCGCTCTACACGTTCAATTCAAGAATTCTTCGGCACCGCAGGTGGCATCTCCTCCAAGATCACTGCCTCTTGGGGGATGCTTAATCTCTCTAGAATGATCTCTACTGCCTCTATCACCTGTCGTTTTCTTTCGGTCTTTAAGCTACTATCAATGCCAATGGTAATTCGGTTTTTCCTTTCATCCAGGTCGGTCATAGTTATACCTGGGATAACCAACCACGAATTTACGCAGTCATACCAGGTCTTGAGCTGTAGGTAACTGTACTGTCCCTGTAGCACGCGGATCTCCTCAGGATACGTATGTAACTCTAACCAACGCGGCCCAAACATCTCTCTGATTGCTTGCTTCACTGCCTCTTCTTGAGCAAGATCTGTTAAATAGACATAGAGAATGCTGTTATCTTGCTCATCAAAGAACATTCCCCCATAGGCTGGAACTCGCTGGGCCAGTTGCAGCTGGGGGTCATCAGGATCTGCTGGGATCTCTCTGCAAGTTGTCCCAAGCGGCGGTAGGGGCGGTGGGCTTTGGAAGAGATCGCACCCGCTGAGCGCCAGCGCTGCGAGGAGTCCGAGAACCGAAAGCGTGTTGGACCATATCGTCATGGCTCGATGACCAATGGCTTGGG
>CAZODX010000216.1:0-1133 GCA_964578715.1 uncultured Thermotogae bacterium
ACGATGAACAGTCCAGACGAAGTCTGGCTTCCCGTGTCGGGAAGGGGGCCAGGGGGTTAGGTCTGAGACGGCGGATTCATCCACCGGCACACCTCTGAACACATTCTTGCAAATTCTCTGCCGCTGTGCCACTATTATAGGAAGTATGACTACCCATAGCCCAGAGAACTTAAGAGCGCTCTTCGCCCCAAAATCTGTAGCCGTCATCGGCGCGTCCACCAAGCCCGATAGCTTGGGAAGAGTCGTCTTCAAGAATATTCTCTTCTACGGCTACACCGGCGTCGTCTACCCCGTCAACCCCAAAGCCCACAGCATCCTAGGCGTGAAGGCCTATCCGTCGGTGCTCGACATCCCCGACGAGATAGACTTAGCCGTGATCATCGTGCCGGCGCTTGCCGTGGCAGGCGTCTTGGACGAATGCGGGCGCAAGGGCGTGCGCGCCGCGATTATTATCAGCGCGGGCTTTAAAGAGATCGGCGAGGAGGGCGCCAAACGCGAACTCGAACTCCAGCAGATCGCTCAACGCTACGGGATCGCTTTGCTTGGCCCCAATTGCTTAGGGCTTATCAATACCGATCCGCACGTCTCGCTCAACGCGACCTTCGCCCCAGGGATGCCGCGCCAGGGTAATATCGCCTTTATCTCACAGAGCGGCGCCCTAGGCGTCGCCGCACTCGAGTACGCCCAGCGCCAAAAGATCGGGCTCTCGAAATTCATCTCGATTGGGAACAAAGCCGATCTCCACGAAAATCACCTCTTAGAGTACTTAAAAGACGACCCGCTCAGCGACGTCATCTTGCTCTACGTCGAAGACTTGGAAGACCCCCAAGAATTTCACAAATTAGCTACAGAGATCACCAGCGAGCGCGCCAAGAAAATCCCGATCTTGGCGATCAAATCCGGACGCACCCTCGAAGGGGCCAAGGCCGCAACGTCCCACACCGGAGCGCTGGCCGGCTCCGACGAAGTCTATGATTCTGTGTTTATGCAATCGGGCGTGCTTAGGGTCGAGACCATCGAAGAGCTCTTCGACTATGCCGTCGCGTTTGCGCAGCAGCCCCTGCCCAAGGGCAACAAGATCGCTATCGTCACCAACGCCGGCGGCGCCGGAATCTTAGCAACGGACGCCGCCG
>CAZODX010000216.1:1143-2287 GCA_964578715.1 uncultured Thermotogae bacterium
GCGCTATGGCTTGCAGCTCGCCTCGTTCACTGAAGAGACTACAAAAAGACTGCGCGAACTGCTGCCGCCCACGGTCAGCGTCGGCAACCCCGTCGACATGACCGGCGAACCCAACGAATCGCGCTACGAAACGATCGTGCGCACAGTTCTCGCTGATCCCAACGTCAATGGCGTCATCGTCATTGCTGCGCCGCATATCTTGATGAGCTTAGAGAATATCGCGCGCAACATCGTGCGCGCCGTGCAAGAGACCCACACTGAAAAGCCCGTGCTCGCGTGCCTGATGGCGGTCACCGACGCCCGCCCAGCTATAGAAATTCTCGAAGCGATCAACATTCCCAATTACAGCTTCCCGGAGCGCGCAGCGCGTGCGCTGGCAGCGATGGCCCGCTATCACGACTGGGTGCACCGCCCACGCACAGAGTACAAAATCTTTAGAGACGTTCAGATCGAGCGGGCCCGCGAGATCATCGCCCATGCCAAGCGCGACGGGCGCAGGCTCCTGCTCGAGCCCGAGGCTCACGATCTCTTGAAAGCCTACGGTTTCCCTGTGCTCAAGTATCGCTTGGCGCAATCTGAAGCAGAAGCCCTGCAAGCCGCACATGAGATCGGCTACCCCGTGGTGCTCAAGATCGTCTCGCCCGATATCGTTCATAAAGTCGACGTGGGCGGCGTCAAGCTCGATATTCACAATGACGCGGAGCTGCGCGAGGGCTATCGTCAGATGCTCGCTCATATCACGCAAGCCAAGCCGAGCGCCCAGATCGTCGGGGTCTTCGTGCAGGAATTCGTTCAAGGGGGCAAAGAGACGATTTTAGGGCTGAAGCGCGATCCGCTCTTTGGGCCGCTGTTGATGTTCGGCCTTGGGGGAATTTATGTCGAAGCGTTGCGTGACGTGACGTTCCGGCTGGCGCCGGTACGAGAGCTTGGGATTCACCGAATGATCCGGCAGATTCGAGGTTTTAAGATCTTAGAGGGCTTTCGCGGCGAGCCACCCTCAGACATAGACGCCATCGCGGAGTGCTTAGCTCGACTGTCGCAGCTCGCTACTCAAATAGAAGAGATCGTCGAGTTGGACATCAACCCGTTAATAGTCTTAGAGAAAGGGCATGGGGCACGCGTCGTGGACGCGCGCATCGTCGTC
>CAZODX010000217.1:0-2281 GCA_964578715.1 uncultured Thermotogae bacterium
GATACCTGCCGATGGGCCCACAGCCCGTGGTCAAACGGTTTCCGAATGGCCAGGAAGTTGCCTACGTCGTGATGAGGGGCTC
This sequence comes from uncultured Thermotogae bacterium, assembly GCA_964578715.1. Lineage (GTDB taxonomy): Bacteria > Bipolaricaulota > Bipolaricaulia > RBG-16-55-9 > DRXL01 > JANXCC01. The sequence goes on from CAZODX010000217.1 coordinate 83, forward strand.
ACCATGCAAGCAATCTCCCTGCGATGGCCGATGGGATTCCCACTTCGGTGAGCTGGTGCTCGACGACACGACCGTGCCCGGGTACCTTGGGGGATACGTGCGCTTCATGCAGAACACGTTCTTCCCGACTGACGAGCAAGCGTATATCAGCATGGCCGGGGACTTTATCTTTGGAGGCCACTGGGAGGCCGGCATCGCCCATCGCATCGTAGACCGATCACCGTCACGGGGCACCGGCAACAACCCCATAGTCACAGAGAACCTTCCCCATATCGTGACCTCCCAAGACGTCGATGTCTGCGGCACGGGCTTCAGCGCCACGCACTACTGTGAGCAAGGGCTCGTCAACACGCGCATCTGGCCCGCGGGATTTTATATCTACTGGCAGCAGGGCCCGGTCTACGATCAGTACTGGAGCGAATACGCAACATGGGTCGTCAGTAACAACACTATTTACTTTGTGAGCACCGACGGCGCGGTCGTCGCTCTGGAGAGCGCCGCACCCCAAGGGACGGGTGCGATCTTCCGTGTTGAGCGCACCACAGGGAACGTCTACGCCGATGGCCAGTTCTACGCAGGTGGTGCGGATTTAGCTGAGCATATTCGCGTGAGCGAAGTTGTAGAACCCGGCGACGTCGTCGAGCTTGACCCTGAACGTCCAGGGTATTATCGCAAGAGCAGGAGGGCGTATTCTCCCTTAGCTGCCGGAGTGATCTCGTCGGTGCCGGGGGTGATCATTGGGGCCCGGAGCGTCGAGACCCTCTGGGCGCCGACGCTGGCGCTGGCGGGTGTCGTGCCCGTGAAAGTCACGACTGAGAACGGCCCGATTCGTCCCGGCGATCTCTTGACGACGTCGTCGCTGATAGGGCATGCGATGCGCTGTACGCGCCCGCGCGACTGCGAAGGCGCGCTCATCGGGAAGGCACTAGAAGCACTCTCAACGGGTAGCGGGGTTATTTTGATGCTAGTCGTGCGCTGAGATAAAATAGAACAACGAGAGCGGACTAAAGTAGGAGGGTCGAGCATGCGTGTACTGTCAATCGTACTCGTAATGGCGGTGCTGGGAGCCGCGCCAGTATTTATGCAAACGATAGATCTCTCTGGGGTTTGGGCGCAGCTTGTCGTCAATTCCCAGTTCAGTGACGTGCCTTTTGCTGGGCGCGTGCGCCAGCAGACGATCTCGATCCAGCGCGTCGCTCTCAAGCAGAACGGCAACAGGGTGATTCTAGAAGCACGGACGTGCGCGCTGGAATTCGACAGCGGTACCCCCCTGGTGAAGATCATCTTTCCGGACAAATTTGTCAGCTCTTTGGGAACCGATGTCAAGGAATCACAGTTCGATCTGAGCACTCTGAGCTTTGTGCAGCCGCGCTACACGTACTTACGGGGAGTGCGCCTGAACGACCCAGAGAGAGACCCTCTCCCCACCGATCCCAAGGATCCGCGCATCTTCGATCAAGATGAAGACGGCAATCCCGGGATGACCATCAAGGCGAGCGTCGTAGGGGTGTTCAATGCAGATATTTATATCATCCAGCGCGATTGGAACATTCTGCGCGGGCGACTGACGTCGAGCACGACGCTCGACGGTCTTGTCGAATGGGGATCCGAACAGGTCATTATAGGAGCGACGAACCCGATCTTTCTCAACCCCAATCCAACGTTCTCTGATCCCAACCCCAACAATAGTTTCTTTCGCTCAACGCGGGTGAGCGACGACACGTCTTGTGAGCAGATCATTGTACAGCGCGATAGGCTCTTTGCGCGATAATGACTTTACCGCGCGGCGCCCATGGTTTCGTTCATCTTCGCCCCAATAAGGCACTTGGGCATAGCGTTTCCCTAAGAGAGATAAACGCTACTTTAGCAGCTTCAGCCGTTTTACATCTGCTTCTGTCCAGTCCTATGAGAAGCTGCATCAGGAGCTGCGCGAGCTACGGGAGTTGGTTGATCATCTGAACCTTTGTTTAGAGATTCAAGAGCGCAGAGGCGATCGAGTGCTCTCCGCGGAGGAGGTAGCCGCTGAGCTTGGGTTGAGATGAGCTATGCGATTCAGTTTGTCGAGGGGGCCGTCGCCGACCTGAAAGCCTTGGATCCGCCGCTGCAAAAGCTTGCCTGGAAGCAGATCGAAAAGATCGCTGAGGCACCGGAGGAGGCAAGGCGCCCTGAGAAAGCCAAGGGGCCGCGCGCACTTGCGCC
>CAZODX010000218.1:0-2243 GCA_964578715.1 uncultured Thermotogae bacterium
GCCCAAGACGCGCCCGTTCTACCAAGCGTACGTCGAGCGCTTCGGCGACTCTGCCCCGTCGCGCCCGCTCTTTACGGCGTTTACGACTTACGATGCGCTCTTTATCTTCAAGGGCGCTCTGGATCGCGCCGGGAGCACCGATCCTGATAAGCTCGTCGCCGAGCTCGAAAAGACAGATTACGTGGGCACCGTAGGGCGAATCAAATTCAGAGACAGAAACGACCCCTACCCCCACGAGCCCATTTATGATCCCGAGTACGTCACGGCCAAGTGGGTCTTGTGGGGGACGACGGCAAGAAACCCGCTTGATCCCAAGGCTCAACCCGTACGTGTAGTCGTCTGGCCGCCCAAGTTCCGTTTGAAGGCCGACCCTGAGGGCAATCCCGTGAGCATCAATGACTGCATTGCTAAGGCGTGCGAAGAATACAGAAAGAGCGTAGCAGCGTGGAAGCAGCAGGGGAGACCTAAGGGCGGGCGCTTCACGGCGTGGCATAATTGGGCGAGAGCAGTAGCGCAGTGCTTTAGTTAAAAATCCCCTCACCCCTGCTCCCCTCTCCCTTAGAAGGGAGAGGGGCTGGAGGTGAGGGTGTCAACGATGCATGAAGATTTAGTTCAGCAATACGAGCGCTATCGGCAACTCATCGCCGGTGAGCGCCTCCCCGTGGCGCTTGTGGACTTGGACGCCGTTGATCACAATATCGAAGTGCTGCTTGCCGACGTGCGCCGACACGGCAAGACATTGCGCTTAGCGTCCAAGTCCGTTCGCTGCCCTTGGCTGCTCAAATATATTACTGAGAAGGGCCAGGGGACGATCCGGGGTATCTTGAGCTACAGTGTCACCGAAGCGGCGTTCTTAGCCGAGCAGGGCTTTACAGATATTATCGTCGCGTATCCGACGGTGCAGCCGAGCGATTGTCAGCTCTTGGCGCAGCTCAACGGCCCACCCCAGCGAGTCGCGATAGTCGTAGATTCCGAAGCCCATCTCCAAGCACTGCGCGGGACGCCGGAGCGCCCCATCCCCGTGGTCATCGAGATAGACTTATCGTATCGACCGTTGGGCGGGCGGGTGCATCTTGGGGCGCGGCGCAGCCCCTTGCGCACTCCCGAAGCCGTCTTAGAGCTGGCTCGAAAGATCGCACAGCGAACAGACCTAAGATTTTTGGGGCTGATGGGCTACGAGGCGCAAATTGCTGGGGTGGGCGAGAGCAACCCGTTCTCGCCCATGCTCAACCCCGCACGCAAGCTCATCAAGATACTGTCGCGCCCCTACGTCGCCCAGATGCGCCGGAGGGTGCTGGAGCTTCTGCACCGCAACGGCTTTTCTGTAGAAATCTTCAACGGTGGAGGCACGGGCAGCGTCGCGTTTGCCAGCGCCGAGTCGGCTCTGACAGAAGTGACCGCGGGCTCCGGGTTTCTGTGCAGCCATCTTTTTGATTATTATGCGCACCTCAAGCTCAAGCCCGCGATCTTCTTCGCGTTGCAGGTCGTCAGAACTTCCGATCCGGGTTTTGTGACCTGTCATGGAGGAGGATTTATTGCGTCGGGGCAAGCAGGGGCCGATCGCTTGCCGGTACCGTATCTGCCGCCGGGGCTGCAGCTCACGGCGTTCGAGGGTGCAGGCGAAGTCCAGACCCCGCTGCGCGTCCCAAAGAATATTGCTCTCCGTCCGGGCGATCCCGTCTTCTTTCGCCATGCCAAAGCTGGCGAGCTCGCCGAGCACTTTAACGAATATCTGATCGTTCGGGGGGATAAGATCGAAGCGCGTGCCCCGACCTATCGCGGCCTGGGGAAGTGCTTCTTGTAACTTGACATTGTATGAGCACAAGAGTATCATACGATCTGCTATGAAGAAGTTGACTTCGGAGAGGCTCACCCTCTATGTGAAGCCGGAGTATCAAGAACTATTAAAGTGGGCGCAGCAACACACGCAGGCTCAGTCTCTTTCAGAGGCCGTCTTTTCTGCATTACGCGAGCTAAGAGCCTTGATCAAGGAAAGGCAGCTCCAAGCGCTCGCGCAGACTCACGGACTCTGGAAGGACGATCCCCAGATCGCTCAAGCGTTCGAGGAACTTGAGAGAGGGTGGGAGGGATGGCGCAAACAGCTCGAGGGGTCTTAATCTCCTGGCTTTGTAGAAATCCCCTCGTGCCGGCGGATGAATCCGCCGTCTCAGCAGATGGAAGCGTGCTGAAGCACGCTGAGAAGCCCCCTTCAGCGGGCTTCCCTCTCCCTCAGACGGATGCTT
>CAZODX010000219.1:0-2217 GCA_964578715.1 uncultured Thermotogae bacterium
GGGGATGACGATCTTCGCGCGCAGACTTCAAGAGACGGGCAAGGAGATGAGCTGGGAGGCCGCGAAGATGGCCCTCGATGAAGCTGGGCTTACTCTCAAAGATATCGACGCGGTGATCGTGGGCTCGGCTCCCGATGCGTTCGACGGGGTGCACAAGAAGGGTGAGTGGCTCTTGGACGGCGCGGGGGGCACGAATAAGCCCTTCATGCGCGTCTTCACCGGCGGGGGCACGGCGGTCTTCGCTCCGATCGCCGGGTGGTGGCATGTCGCCTCGGGGATGTTCAAGAGAGTGCTGGTCGTCTGCGAAGAGAAGATGTCCTCGGTCCAGCCCCACGCGCAGAGCGCCTTCGCGCACATCTGGGACCCCATCTTGGATAGACCCCTCAAGCCAAACTTGGTCTGGATCTTCGCGATGGAGATGCAGCGCTATATGTATAAATATAACGTGCGCTACGAAGACATCGCGCTCGTCGCGGTCAAAAACAAGCGCAACGCCGTGGGGCATCCGTGCGCGCAGCTGGCTGATCCTAATATCACTCTTGAAGACGTGCTCAACTCTGAGCCCATGGCGCTACCCGTCAGAAGGCTCGATATCAGCCCGCCGTCCGATGGCGCCTCGGCGATCGTGCTTGTGAGCGAGGACGTCGCCTATGAGCACACCGATACGCCCGTCTGGATCGACGGCGTCGGTTGGTGCATAGATACGACCATGTGGACCAACAGAGACTTAGCGTTCCCCAAGTTCGTCGCGCGCGCCGCGAAGATGGCCTACGAGATGGCCGGGATCAAAAACCCCAGAAAAGAGATAGACTTCGCTGAGCCGTACGACCCCTTTGATTACAAAGAGCTCCAGCACTTGGAGGGGCTCTTATTAGCTGATCCGGGCGAGGCGGCGATCATGACCCGCGAGGGCAAGACGCAACGCGACGGGGAGTTCCCCGTCTGTCCCAGCGGCGGGCTGTTAGGGGTGGGCAACCCCATCGCGGCGACGCTGGGGATCAAGATCGGCGAACTCTACTGGCAGTTGGCTCGCAAAGCCGGCCCACGCCAGGTGAAAAAAGACGTGCGCACGGGGGTCGCCCAAGCCTGGGGCGATCTCATGCAATTCAGTGCTGTCATTGTGATGAGGAGGCGTTAGCTATGAGCAAATCTCAAAAATTTGGGCCGCCGCTCAATCCGCGCGGACGACGCCTTGAAGCGCAAGAGTTGGAGAAGATCCCGCACATTCGGGCCAAGGCCCCAGCGAAGTACGCCTGGGCTGCGGGCACGGCGATGAGCCGTTTCTTAGAAGAGCTCAAGAACGGAAAGATCATCGGGCGCAAGTGCGCCCGGTGTAATCGGGTGCTTGTGCCCCCTCGGATGTTCTGTGAACGGTGCTTCCAGCCCACGACCGAATGGGTCTATCTGCCGGGGACCGGGGTCGTCGAGACGTTCTCGATCTCGTATATCGACACGAACGCGAATCGCATTAAAGAACCGATCTTGGTGGGGACGGTCGCGTTCGATGGGGCACCGCCGCACTGCGGGATCATGCACTACTTTGGGGAAGTGAAGCCCGAAGAGCTCAAGATCGGGATGCCCGTCGAGCCCGTGTGGAAGCCCGCCGAAGAGCGTGTCGGCTCGGTGTTAGATATCAAATACTTCCGGCCACGCAAGAAGTGAAGGAGAGACTATGATCGAGCGCATCGAGAAAGCTGCAGATATTCGCCATTGGCTGGGCGACATGGAGGCCGATCACTATTACTATAGCGCGGGCATTGCCGGGGAGAAATTCTTCACGGCGCTGCGCGACGAGGGCAAGATCTTAGGGGCGCACTGCGCCGCGTGCCGGCTGACCTACGTGCCGCCAAGAATTTACTGTGAGCGCTGCTTCGCAGAATTGACAGAATACAAAGACGTGGGCAAGCGCGGCTGCGTCGTGGCGTTCACCGTGGCTCACTACGACAAGTCGGGCCATCGCTTGGAGCCCCCTGAGATCTTCGCTTTGATTAGCTTGGGCCCGTGCACGACGCCCTTGCTTCATAGACTGGGCGAGCTCGAGCCGGAGAAGATCTGTGTCGGGCTCGAAGTCGAAGCGGTCTTGAAGCCCAAGAAGGAGCGCGAGGGCAAGATCACGGATATTCTGTACTTTAAGCCAGCGTAGACGTGCTGAGGGGGATACGATGGAGATCATCGAATCTGGGCAGAAGGAGCTGTTACAGCCACCTGATGTCGAGG
>CAZODX010000220.1:0-2205 GCA_964578715.1 uncultured Thermotogae bacterium
ATTCGATGGGACGGCGTATTCTAGGTCGTGATTGAGGCTGAAGAGCGAGAAGGTCCGCGGGGCAGGGTTCCCGTCGGCCTTGATCCGAATGTGAAAAGTTCCGGGGGCGAACGATTGATAGAAGAGACTTTCGATCGGGGGCTCAGTGCCCGACTGAATCCGTTGCGAAGCCGCGACTTGGGTGCCGCTGCTGTTGAAGAGATAGAGATCGTAGTCGTTCGCGGAGCCGGGCCAGTCGTTCCATGTGAGAAAGACTCCGATCTGATCCCCGGCGTTCACCGTGATCGAGAGAGACTCATCGCTGCCGGAGAACTCGTGCCATTTGTTGTTATTGGTATCACGGAACGTCCCCTGCCAGTGGCGGCGCGCGTAATTGCCCGCGGCGTTGACCCACAGCACCCCGCGGCTGCGCGCGTCGGCGACAATATTATTGATCGTCCCTGTGCCGTCGTAAAAGTTCGTGTTGAACCAGCCCACGGAGTGATTGATAATCTTTGCGCCCTGGCGGATCGCCTCTTCTTTGGCGTTTTCTAAGTCAACTTCGTCGCCGACTTTCATAAGAATGAGTTGAGCTTGCGGCGCCATGTCATAGATGATCTCGGCAACGGCCGTGCCGTGATTGGTCCCCGATTCGATCCCCGTGCCCGTATAGTCAAACGTCTGGATGCCGCCGGGAAGCTCCCCGCGGCTTTGGGCAGCAGTCAGCCCTTGGAAACCCAAGTCAATGACAGCGATCTTGACGCCCTGGCCGCGAAAACCCTGAGCGTGATAATTCGAGGCCCCGGTGAGCGCAACCCCTTCACTGACGACCAGGGTCTGCGGGACAAGGGGAGGGCGCACGAACTGCACAGCACCGCTGGCTGCTACGAGCGCTGCCCGCAAGAGCCCCAAATTCATGGGCACCTGAACTTTCCACGCATATTTCGAGGTCGCGACGACTTGCCCTCGCATGAGCGCGACTTGCTTTTTGAGCAGCTCCTGAGCAGCGGGGTCTCTACTGACGCTTTCAGGGATTTGGAAGATCACGGTAGCAACGTTGCCAAAGACCGGGACACGGAACTGCGCGGCCGCTTGCGCTGCGGATTGCGCTTGCCCTTGCTCAGCCAGCTTAAAGATCTGCTCAAGCACACTGTCGATCTTTGGGTCGTGCTCCAAGCGAGCGATGCTCTTGGGATCAATGGGCTCTTGGGGCAGCCCCGCGTTGCCCAAGAGTACCAACACGACACCGCAGAGAATCCAGAAGAGATACTGATGTCTGCGCATGATTTCTCAGCTCCTTTACAGGCCGGGTTGGAAGGGCGGCCGGACGATCTTCACCGCCGGGTCGCTTGCTAAGAGCACTAACTGATGGATTGGCACGAGCACGCGCAGCAGCCCCGATGGCGAGCGCGCTTCTATAATAATATTATGGGTCGGAGCGAGTTGCGCTTCTGGGGAGACCAGCTCGACGATCACCCGCACGCGTAGCCCCCAGAGCTCCAATTTGTTCTGCGGGGCGAACTCGTACCAATCGGGCATGAGCATCAACGCGTAGAGCACCGAATCTAAGCGAACGCCGTCAGGGGGCTTGGGAGGCTTGACCCCCGGCACAACGGTCAGCTCTTCTACAGAAAGAGGGAGCACCGGATCAGACACGACAGCAAGCTGCGCTAACTGTCGCCCGATCTCGTCGAGAATCGCTGATGCGCTCACTGTAGTCGTCGGAGCTACAATGAGCTCATAGCCCCCTTGAGGGGACGGCCTGAGATTGTACTTTGAGAGCAGCCCTCCCGCCCGAAGCCATAGGAGATCTCCATCGACAAACAAATGCGGAAACTGCAGGCGTTCGCGCTCGTTCTCCGGAGTGCAATCAAGACACGGCTGTGTCCCGATAAAATACTTCACCGTAGTTCCCTGGGCGATCCGCACTGAAAATCCCATTTGCTTCGCAGCTTCGATGATCTTGCTGAGGTCAGCTCCGATATTGGGGAGCATAACGCGATAGAATTTGCCCGCTAAGAGAATCTGATCGGCCATGATCGGAGTTTCTGGCTCTTCCCACTGAAAAAGCATCAGTGAGAGGGCTACTATCCAGGGGGCAAGTGTAAGAACTCTGAGCATACAGCTCCTTTCTGCTGGCAATTGATGCCAGCCTCTCACCCTGCTCCTCTCCCTCGGAAGGGAGAGGGGCCAGGGGGGAGGGGGCTATCCTTTCTTCAGACGTTT
>CAZODX010000221.1:0-2201 GCA_964578715.1 uncultured Thermotogae bacterium
CTTCGTGACGAGCAGCCAGAACGCGCGCTGGCGCGAGCTCTTCCGGCGCTCCGGCAAAGATTTAGATAACTTTGTGAGCGACTACGCCCGCACCAATGACCACGAAGATTTCGCCGAGACGTTCGCCACATACGTAGATGACGCATTAGGGCTGTTCAAGATCGCGCGCGAGCGCGCCGCCCGAGGCAAGCCGATTCTTCTTGAGAAAGTGAAATTTATGGCCGAAGTTTTCAAGCAACTCGGCCCAGGCGACTCGATCTCGACGCTCGTCTACCAAGTGCGCTTGAAGACCGACGATGAGCGCACTCGATTACTCATACGCCGCGTCTCGGTCTCGTTCGATAGCGAGGGCCTGCCCGTGCTGCCCACGCTCATCGAGTGGGAGGAATTTTAGTATAATAGCGCCGGTGATGCCCATGCCCAAGGCGACCATCAAATTCACTTATGAAGACTACAAGAACCTCCCGGAGTCCGAGACCAAGCGCTACGAGCTGATCGAGGGAGAGCTGATCATGGTCCCATCGCCGACGTTTGAGCATCAAGATATCTCAGCGAACCTCGAATTCGCACTTGCAAAATTCGTCCGTGAGCATCAACTCGGAAAAGTGCTCGACGCACCGCTCGATGTCGTCCTGGACGACGAGAACGTCGTGCAGCCGGATATTATCTTCATCTCGAAAGCGCGTTCGCAGATCATTCGCAAAGAAGCGATTCATGGGGCACCAGACTTGGTGATCGAGATTCTTTCGCCCTCGACGGGCGAGCGCGACCGCACCGTGAAGAAGAAGCTCTACGCCCGCGCTGGCGTGACCGAATATTGGCTCGTCGACCCAGAGCATCAAACTATCGAAGTTTTAACACTCAAAGAGACAGGCTTTGAACGCGTCGCCCTCTATCACAGGGACGAGACCCTGACTTCGCCCGTACTGCCGGGGTTGCACATACCCCTTAGCGACGTCTTTTCACGATAAGCGCTGAGCGACCTGGCGCGCTACTTCCTCAACCGTGAGCAACTGTTCTTCCCCGCTGCGCATGTCGCGCAGCTTCACTTTCCCTTGGACGACTTCATCGGGGCCAACGATCACTACGAAGGGAATCGCGTAAGCGTTCGCGTATTTGAGCCCATCGCTGATGCCCTTGGCTGAAAAATCTATATCTGTTTTGATCCCCACACGGCGCAATTGCTGACAGATCGCTCGCCCTTCAGCCACAAGCGTCTTGAACGGGATGACATAGACTTGGGTGACCGTCTTGCGCAGAGGCAGATCGCGACGCTGCTCCTTGAGCACTTCGAGAATCGGCTCCAAGCCAAACGAGATTCCCACAGCTGGGATTTTTTCAGTGCCCCCCAAGAACTGCCCAATCATATTGTCATAACGCCCACCGGCAGCAAGCGAGCCCGTCACGGAAGAGTCTTTCGCGTAGACTTCATAGATCGTTCCGGTGTAATAGCTTAAGCCGCGGGCAAGCGATGGGGTCCACACCACCCGAGAATCTCGCAAAGCGCTCAAGACCGGCTCCAATTCACGATAGCCCTCGCTGTTTTTGAGGGTTTTTGTATCTTGAGCGCCAGACAAGAAGCGCTCGGCGCTTGGGCGACCGATGCCGCGCTCGACCATCTCACGCAGCACTTCATCGGGACCAAACTTCTCGAGCTTGTCGAGCGAGAGGATCGCCCCGTCCGTGAGCTCTTGGGGGATCTGTGCCATGCGCGCCAGCTCATAGAGAACTTTTCTGTTGTTGATCTTCACAACAACATCAATCTTGAAACGCTCAAAGACGTCGAGCGCCAACTGCACGCACTCGGCATCGGCCAGCGGCGAGCTTGAACCGACGATATCGGCGTCACACTGATAGAATTCGCGTGTGCGCCCCTTTTTGATCGGGCCGTCGCGATAGACCGTGCCAATCTGATAGCGCTTGAACGGACGCTTGATCGTGGGATTCATGCCGACGAATCTCGCCAACGGCACGGTGAGATCGTAGCGCAGCCCCAACTGGCGGCCCCCTTGGTCTGTGAGTTTGAATGTCTCTTTTAAGATCTCTTCGCCGCCGGAGTATTTGGCCGAGAGAACCTCCCAGCGCTCGACGACGGGAGTTTCTAAGGGACTGAACCCATAGAGCTCAAAGAGATTTTTGAGTATCGCGATGACTTCGTCCCGAAGGATCTTCTCTTCGGGAGGGAAGTCGCGCATCCCACG
>CAZODX010000222.1:0-2201 GCA_964578715.1 uncultured Thermotogae bacterium
GCTCTATCGGGAGATCCGTCGGCACAGGGATTACCCGATCATGCAGACGGGGCTCAAGATCTTGCGGGCGCAGCCCAAGCTCTTGCGCCAGAATGACTGGAAGATAACGGCGACGCTGGGGCTGCGAGGCGGGGTCGTCGAAGTCTTGCAGCTTGAAGGCGGCGACACTTCGGCGCGTGCTTACGGGATTGCTGTAGACGTCGGCACTTCGACTGTCGTCGCTCATTTAGTAGACTTGAACACGGGTCGGACGATAGACGCCGAGGCGATGTACAACTCCCAGCGCGCCTACGGTGAAGAAGTCACGCGCAGAATCATCTACGCTGAGCGCGGCGGCTTGGAGCAGCTGCAGAAGACCATCGTCAACGATATTAACAATCTGATCACGGCGCTGGTGGAGCGCAACAAGATCGCGCTGCACGACTGCTTGGCTATTGTCTGCGCGGGCAATACGACGATGATGCACTTATTGCTGGGGCTGGATCCCAGCTCGATCCGGCGCGACCCCTATGTCTCGTGTTCGACGGCGCCTCCGCCGGTGCGCGCCGCCGAAGTCGGGATTCATATTAACCCCAGGGGGTTGCTCTACTGCGTCCCGGCGATTGGCGGCTGGGTCGGCGGCGACGTCACCGCGGGGATTTTAGCAACGGGGCTTTATGAGTCCGATAAGACCGTGATGCTCATAGACGTGGGCACCAACGGAGAGATCGTCATCGGTCGTCGTGAGGACGGCTTCGCGTGGATGGTGACGTGCTCGGCGTCGGCGGGGCCGGCATTTGAGGGTTCCGGCGTCAAGTGCGGGATGAAGGCGAGCCGGGGAGCTATCGAAAGAGTGCAGATCTCCCCAGACGGAAATGTTCTGTACAAGACGGTGGGCAATGTTCGCCCGAAGGGGATCTGCGGCTCCGGGCTGATAGACTTAGTCGCGGGGCTGTTGGAGGCCGGGTTTATAGATCGCTCCGGGAGGCTCATCCCCGAAGCGAGCCCGCGCATTCGCGAGCGCGATGGGCTCTTAGAATTCGTCGTCGTTCCGGCGCAGCGCTCGGCGACCGAAAAAGATATCGTGATCACTCAAGCCGATATTGAGAATCTCGTGCGGGCCAAAGCCGCGATCTACGCCGGGACGCTGATTTTGATCAAGTCGCTCAATCTTGATGTCACGGATATAGATAGAGTCTTTCTCGCGGGGGGCTTTGGGAACTATCTTGATCGAGAGAAAGCGATCATGATCGGGCTGATCCCCGATCTGCCGTTAGAGAAGATTCGCTTTGTCGGGAACACGTCTATTATTGGGGCGAAGATGGCGCTGCTGTCACAAGAAGCGTGGAGGAAGTGCGAGGAGATCGCGCAGAGCGCGACGTATTACGATCTCATCAGCTTCCCGCACTACTACGAAGAATTTCTCGCGGCGAAGTTCTTGCCCCACACGGAGCTGGAGCGATTCCCCTCGGTGCGGGAACGCTTGAAGGTGAAGGAAGCAGTATGGCATTCACGATAGCGGTAGCAGGCAAGGGCGGCGTCGGTAAGACGACCGTCGCGGGGTTGATCGTGCGCGCGCTCCTCGAGCGTCGCGACGGGCCAATATTGGCTATTGACGCCGATCCCAACACGAATTTCCATCAAGTCTTGGGATTACAAGTCGAGATGACCATCGGGGACCTGCGCGAAGAGACGCTCAAGAGAATTAAAGACCTCCCGCCGGGGGTCAGTAAAGATCAGTACTTGGAGTACGGGCTGCAGCAGTGTCTTGTCGAGAGCAATGGGGTTGATCTTTTGGCGATGGGCCGCGGCGAAGGTCCGTTCTGTTACTGTGCCGTCAATCACGTCTTAAGAAGATATATAGACCTGCTGAGCAAGAACTATAAATACGTCGTCCTGGACAACGAAGCCGGATTAGAGCACCTCTCGAGACGTACGACGCAAGACGTGGATGTCTTATTAGTCATCAGCGATGCGAATCCCATTGCATTGCAAGCCGCAGCGCGCATCAACAAGTTAGCTGACGAGCTGCAGCTGCGCATCGGCAAGAGATTTCTGGTGCTCAATAACATCAGCGATGGCCTGCGGGCCGGGCTGGGGGCGGAAGCTCTCCAGAGCAAGATCGCCCAGACGGGGCTGGCGCTCCTTGGGGAGATCCCCACAGACGAGACGCTCTTGCGTCTCACTCTTGAGGGCAAGCCTCTCAGTGAGCTGCCCCCGAC
>CAZODX010000223.1:0-2180 GCA_964578715.1 uncultured Thermotogae bacterium
AAGTTGAGGTGCGCAAAGGGCCGAAGACGTTGGCGCAGCTCGGCCCCGGAGATTACTTTGGCGAGATGGCGCTGCTGTCGGACGCGCCGCGCTCGGCAGATGTCGTCGCCGTTCAGAAGACAAAGTGCCTGATGATCACGCGCTGGGAGCTGCGCAGCATCATCAGCTCGTACCCGGACGTCGCCCTCAAGATGATGGGCGAGCTCGCGCGTCGGCCCCGCGCCACCAATCAAGCGCTCACCGAGTGAAATTCATGCACGATCTGTGCGATGTGTTTGATCCCTTGAATAAAATCGTCAACGCGAATATTTTCGTTCGGCGCGTGCGTATTTGAATGCGCGTAGCCGATCCCCGTCGAGACCGCAGGGATACCCAACTTCTGGCAGAGCGTGTACATCGGGCCGCTGGCAGCTGATGTCGGGTGCACCACGGGCTCGACGCCGTAAATCTCTCGTGCGGTGCGGCGCACGATCTCAACCAACGGATCATCCATGGGCGTGCGCGCGGGGTTGACCCCGTGCATCCCGATCACTTCGATATCCCCAAAGCCGTGTCTCTTCAAGTGCTTCTTCAACAGCGCGAGGATCTTCTTTGGGTCTTGATCGGGCACGAGACGAAAGTCGATCTTCGCTCGCGCTTCGGCGGGGAGCACGGTCTTTGGCCCCGGCCCTGTATAGCCGCTCCAGATGCCACAGATCGTGCACGTCGGCTCGAAGTAGTGCTTCTTGCGAAGTTTCTTGCCCGTCAGCCCCAAGAGATATTTTTTGATCCCGAATTTCTTGCGCCAGCCGCGCTCGTCGAAGTCGAGCTCATAGACGGCGTTCAGCTCAGCTCGGCTGGGCGGGCGCACGTCGTCGTAAAAGCCCTTGATGAGAATCTTTTCGTTTTTGTCTTTAAGGGTGCTGAGCGCCCAGACCAAGCGCCACGCCGGATTGGGCACAATCGTCCCCCACGACGAGTGCTGATCGCTGACAGCGCCCTTGGCCCGCAGCTCGACGTAACAGATCCCCTTCAGCCCCAGATAAATCTGGGGAATATCTTTGAGATCTTTGTGGCCGAACTCCCAGATGCAGCCGTCGGCTTTTAAGAGATTCTTGTGCTCTTTGACGAATTGCTCTAAGTGCGGGCTGCCGATCTCCTCTTCGCCTTCGATGACGAATTTTATCGTGACGGGGAGCTTGCCCATAACTTTCTGGTAGGCTTCGAGAGCGCAGAGACGCGCGGTTAGATCGCCCTTGTTATCGGAAGATCCGCGCGCGTAGAGTTTTCCGTCTCTGAGTTGCGGGTCCCAGGGATCGGACTCCCACAGCTCTAAGGGTTCTGGGGGCTGCACGTCGTAGTGATCGTAGAACATCAAGACTTTATCACTCTCGCCCTTGAGCTCGCCGTAGACGACAGGGAAGCCATCGGTTGGGAGCATTTGGGTCTTGAAGCCCACGCTCTCAAGCATCTGCTGGACGAGCTTGGCGCAGGGCTCCATCCCTAAGTTTTGCGCGGCGACGCTGGGTTGTCGCAGCAGTGTCTTGAGGCGCTCGAGAAACTCTTCTCGATGATCGTCAATGTAGCGAAAGACTTGTTCCATGGAGACCTCCTTGATCTTCGGTAGCGACTCTTAGCCCTATTATGGCAGACGCTGTGAGGCGATGCCACTGTACGAGAGTTTCCCTTGCCTTCACCGTCTTGGTGTGGTAATCTTTTGATGTCATCTTTGTTCAAGGGCGAACCCTCTGCGAAGAGGGGGTGCAAAGATGCAAAGAGTCTCTTGTGCCGCGTGCGAAGTCCGCTGTCCCTTCGGCCCTCTTCGTGAGCGCTCCCAGCTCAACTCTCTGATCCGTCATCACCCTTACGCCAAGGGCGAGACGGTCTTCGCCCAAGGGAGCATAATCTCTGGGTGTCATATACTCTGTCAGGGGAAGATTCAGCTGGCGCATCGCACTTGTGATGGCCGCACCCAGATCGTCAAGTTTCTCCGCGACGGTGAGTGCTTTGGGGAAGAGGGCTTCTGGCAGGCAAGTCCCAGCAGCCTCTCGGCGCGGGCGTTGACTGAGTCGGTGGTGGGCTGGATCGGCGCTGCGGACTTCCAGGAGCTATTGAGACGGAACTCAGCTCTTGCGCTGGAGATTCAGAAGCGATTAGCAAGTGAGGTCAAGGAGCTGCGGGTGCGCTTGGCAGAGCTGGCG
>CAZODX010000224.1:0-739 GCA_964578715.1 uncultured Thermotogae bacterium
CATGTGCTCCTGCACGAAGAGCCCGCCCACAGAAGCCCCCGGATTCCCCGGACAGAAGAACTGCCAGCCCCAACCGCAGAGCGTCGGCGTGAGCGAGACGACGAGCCAGTACATCAAGACCAACGCCAAGAAGAAGTTTGGGATCGACAGCCCGGCAAACCCCAAGAGCGTGAAGATCGTATCACCCAGCGAATACTGGCGCGTCGCGGCGTAGATCCCCAGCGGCAGCGAGATGAGCCACGCGAACAGAAACGTGGGGATCGTCACCAAGAGCGTCAGCGGCAGGCGCTCCCAGAAGAGCCTCGACACCGGCTGATTGGTCTCAAACGAGAACCCAAAATCGGGGTTCCAGTGAATAAACGGGAACTGAGTGTTGACCGACCAGACCTGCCAGGGTTTCCCCGTGACAGGGTCGACGCTCTCGCTGCTGAAGAGGATCCCCTTGAGCCAGCGCCAGTAGCGCTCCGCGCAGCCGCTCCATTGCCATTCCAAAGGCTCACAAGGCCTCTCCAGCCCTAAATGTCTTGCGATGTTTTGGAGTGTCTCTTGGGAGATACGCTCGTTCAGTTTATACTTAGTGAGAAAATCCCCAGGCGCAAGCTGCACTACTAAGAACGCCACGATGGAGATGACGAACATCGTCGGGATCATATAGACCAAACGGCGCACGATGTAGCTGAGCATGAGAGTCTCTTGACCGGCCCTCACCCCTTGGCCCCTCTCCCGTATCACCTACGGG
>CAZODX010000224.1:749-2179 GCA_964578715.1 uncultured Thermotogae bacterium
CCCCTACTCTGCTTACTTCCGTCGTTGCTCGTCCTTCCACCATAGCGTGTCGGCGAAGAAGAGCGTCCCGAAGTTGGGCTTAAAATTCTCGTTGTTGCCCAGATCGGCCTTGCTGGCAAAGAGAAACTGCTGGTTCACCAGATAGATATAGGGCAGATTCTCGGAGACGATCTTCTGAAACTCTTTATAGATGCGCTGGACTTCGTCCTCGTCGAAGGTCGTCGCGCCCAGATCAAACAGCTCGTCCACGTGCTTCTCCCACGCCGGAGGACTCTCTCGAGATGAGTAGCGCCAAAAGTGCAAGCGCCCGGTGGTCTTCCAGACGTTGGAGCCGTTATTGGGTTCTGGGCTGCCCGTCAGCCCCAGCACCATCGCTTCGAAGGTGCTTGTCGTCAGCTGATTGACCAAAGCGTTGAAGTCCATGGGGCGTGGGTTCGCCTTCACGCCGATCTTGGCCAGGTCGTTGACCAAGAGCGAGACGATCTTCTCACGAATCTGATTGCCGGAGTTGGTCGCGAGCACAAATTCCAGCTCGCGGTCCTTCTCCGGCCCAAAGGGCGTCAGATCGTTGGGGCGGTCTTCGGGGTTGGCGAAGTTCTTCAAGAAATTGTCGGTGATGTTGCGTATGCCGTCGCCGTCTATGTCTGTGAGCCCGATCTCGTCGAGCAGTTGTGCGGCCCTTTCTAAGCTGTACTCGTACTTGGTGAACGACTCGCTCTTATCGTAATAGGGCGAGGGGATGCTGACGGGGCTCCACTGGGGGAGCGCCAGCCCGTTATAGATATTTTCGATAATGGACTCTTTATCGACGGCATGGGCTATAGCACGACGGAACTGCACGTGGCGGAAGACCGCTTGGAGTGCTCTATAGAACGGCTTATTGGGGTCGACCTTCTCCACGTCTTGGTTGAATGCTAAGTACGTCTCGCCGAAGGTCGGGCCGTCGCGCAGGAGCTTCCAGTTGTTGACGCGGTTAAAACAGATGGTGACGTCGCTTGATCGCTGAACGCAGTCTTTTTCGATATCTATGACGCCTTCCATCAAGAGCGGCCAATCCTGGGGGCGCGGCGCGAAGACATCGGTCTCGCCAGACCTGAACTTTAAGAACGCCGTGTTGAGATCGGGGACGACCAGAAAGACAAACTGATCGAAGTACGGCAGCTGAACGCCGTTGGGGTCGACTTTCCAATAGTAGGGGTTGCGCTCCAATATGACTTGCTGGTCGACGTCGTAGCGCACGAAGCGATACGGCCCTAGGCCCACAAATTCACTGGCGGGCGTGCCCAAGCTCCAGGTGTTATTGAAGAGCTCTGGGGAGACCCCGGCCCACTTGCCGGCCTCGGCTTGCTCGAGAGCCTTTTGGGCGTCATCGAGGGCGCGCTGCAGCGCCTCAATGAGCTCGGCTTTCTCCTCTGGGACTGCAGCTTGCA
>CAZODX010000225.1:0-737 GCA_964578715.1 uncultured Thermotogae bacterium
ACGCCGAAAACGTGCTCTACACGTGCAGCCAAGACAATCTCAAGCACATGAAAGAGATCATTCGCGAGAAAAAACTCAATCGCGTCGTCGTCGCTTCGTGCACGCCCAGAAACTTAGCAGCGCTCTTTCAAGATACGATCCGCGAAGCGGGGCTGAATAAGTTTCTCTTCGAGATGGTCAACATCCGCGAGCAGTGCTCGTGGGTGCACTCGGATCAACCGGAGCAAGCAACAGAGAAAGCGAAGCGTTTAGTGCGCATGGGCGTCGCGAAAGCGCGGGAGCTGAAGCCGCTTTCCGTGCAGTCGGTGAGAGTCGTCCCAGCAGCGCTGGTGCTTGGCGGTGGGCTGTCGGGGATGGTCGCGGCGCTGACGCTTGCGGAGAGCGGCTTCGAGACGCATCTTGTGGAGCGTCGTGCCGAGCTGGGATATGAGCTGAAAGAGATCGCTCGTTCTCCCGAAGGCGCCGACGTCCAAGCCCTGCGCGCGCAGCTCATTCGTCAGGTCCAAGCCCACCCCAAGATCCGCGTGCACCTGAACACGACGGTGCAAGAAGTTTCGGGGTTTGTCGGGAATTTCTCGACGGTGCTGCACAGCTCTCAAGGTGCGGAGCGCATTCATCATGGGGTCGTGATCGTCGCCACCGAAGCGTATGAGTATAAGCCCAGGGAATATCTCTACGGCGAGGACGCGCGGGTGCTGACACAGCGAAAGCTGGAAGCCATTCTCTCTGACCTAACC
>CAZODX010000225.1:747-2168 GCA_964578715.1 uncultured Thermotogae bacterium
GCGAATAGCCCAGACAAAGTCTGGCGAAGCCTGGTGATGATTCAGTGTGTGGGGCGCAACGAGCAGCGCCCGTACTGCTCGCGCATCTGCTGCGGAGAAGCTCTGCAGAACGCGCTCGCGTTCCTAGAGCACAATCCCGATTGTCAGATCTATGTGCTCTATCGCGAGATGATCGCGTACGGCTTTTTGGAAGATCTCTATCGGCGGGCGCGCGAACGCGGTGTCGTCTTCATTCGCTATGACGAGCAGTCGCCGCCCGTTGTGCGCAAGGAGAACGATCAGCTCATCGTGACGGTGCGCGATGCCCGGTTGCGCCAGGAGGTGTTGATAAAGCCTGATCTAGTCGTGCTGAGCACCGGCGTCGTGCCCGATCCGTATAACGAAGAGCTGGGTCGGCTTTTGAAAGTGCCCCTGGATGCTCATGGGTTCTTCGTCGAGGCGCACATAAAGTTGCGCCCCGTAGATTTTGCATCGCATGGGATCTTTCTCTGCGGTGGGTCGCACGCGCCGGGGACGATCTCCGAGCTGATCGCCAAGGCTCAAGCGGCTGCAGGCCGCGCTGCCATGATCCTTGCGAAAGGGCAGCTCGAAGCCGGCGGAGTCGTCGCATCGGTAGACCCGGAGAAGTGCACCGCGTGCTTGACGTGTCTGAGAGAGTGTCCCTTCGGCGCGGTCTTCATCAACGCGCAAGGGCTGGCGGAGATCGAAGCTGTGAAGTGTCAAGGGTGCGGGATCTGCGCGGCGGACTGTCCGGCCAAGGCCATTCAGCTTGGACAGTTCGAAGACACTCAAGAATTAGCGATGCTCGCAGAGCTCTTTCGCGAGCGGGTGAGCGTATGAGCGAGCCGAAGATCGTGGCGTTTTGCTGTCACTATTGTGCGTTCGCAGCAGCAGATTTAGCTGGGGTCTTACGCTTAAAATACCCTCCCAATGTGCACATTATTCGGCTGCCCTGCACGGGGAAGCTCGATGCGCTCTATATCCTGAAAGCCTTTGAAGCCGGCGCCGACGGCGTCATGGTCGCAGGGTGCTTAGAGGGAAGCTGTCACTTTATCTCTGGGAACATTCGCGCCAAGAAACGCGTCTTGGCTGTGAAGAGTTTGTTAGCGAAATTGGGCATCGAGCCGGAGCGCTTAGAGTTCTTCAATCTCAGCTCGGCGCAAGGGGACCGATTCGCGCAGATCGCGCGCGAGATGACGGCTAGACTTCGTCTGGACTGTACGCCTTCGCCGGCTTCCGCTGGCGAAGATAAAACCCACGCGCAGCGTGAGGAGAGTCGCCATGATCGTCGCTGATCAGAAGCCCATCGAAGAGATCTTACAGATGCTGGAACCCTACAGAAAGGTGCTCTTTCTGGGGTGTCAGTCATGTGTCGCGGTGTGCATGGCTGGGGGCGAGAAGGAAGTCGGGCTCTTAGCTTC
>CAZODX010000226.1:0-794 GCA_964578715.1 uncultured Thermotogae bacterium
CGATGAGTGCAATTTTGTGCAAGGAGGTAGGGCTATGTCTCTACTGAAGAGGTCACTGGTGTTGGCTGTTTTGATGTTGGCGCCGACGACGCTGGCACAACCATCGGGGGAGTTAGTGATCTATTCTGGACGGAGCGAGCCGCTCATCGTCCCGGTGATTCGGCTCTTTGAGCAGCAGACGGGCATAAAAGTCACGCTGCAGAGCGGCACAGCCACAGCGTTAGCAAATTTAATACTCCAAGAGCAGCCCAATCCCAGGGCGGACGTCTTCATCGCCAACGACGCTGGGACGCTGGAGTTCCTCAAGCTCAAAGACGCCCTTCAGCCGTATCTTTCTGAACAGATCAGAAAGATCCCCGAACACTTCCGCGCGCGCGATGGCAGCTGGCTGGGGGTCTCCGGGCGCAGCCGCGTCATTATGTACAACACAAAGCTTCTCAAACCAGAGGAGCTGCCCAAGTCGGTCTTCGAGCTCACTGCCCCCACATGGAAGGACAAGATTGCGATGGCCACGACCCGCAACGAGTCCGTGATCGCGTGGGTGACCGCGCTCAGATTGGTCAAGGGCGATGAGTTCACCAAAGACTATCTCTTAAAACTAAAAGCCAACGGGGTCGTGACGCTCAACGGCCACACCGACGTGAGAAAGGCCGTGGGGCGCGGGGAGTTCCCGCTGGGCTTGGTCAATCACTATTATTATCACTTGGAGCTGCGCGACGGCTCCCCCGTCGGTGTGATCTATCCCGATCAAGGCCCCACCGATATCGGGGTCTTCGTGAACGCTGCCGGCGCGG
>CAZODX010000226.1:804-2164 GCA_964578715.1 uncultured Thermotogae bacterium
GGCGCGGCGATCGTCAAGAACGCCAAGCACTTGCGCGAGGCGCAGCGCTTCTTGGACTTTCTCGCGTCGCCAGAAGCTCAGAAGCTCTTCGCCGAGCTGAATTTTGAGTACCCCCTTCTGCCGGGGGTGCCCACAGCGCCGGGCGTGCGCCCGCTAGAGACTCTCAAACTGATGCCCGTGCGCTTAGATGAGCTCGGCAAAGAGTTGGAGAAGACGCTCAAACTGTTAGATGAGGTCGGGTTGGGGTAAAATAAGCCTTCGATGATTTCATCATACGCTCATAGAGAACGACTCTGGGCGCGTTGGGGTGCGCGGAGTTCACCCCAGCGCGCTCTGCTTGCCCTGGCGGCGTTCTGTATCGCCGGGGCGATGGCGCTCCCGCTCATTGTGACGCTCTGGCGCGGGCTGAGCGCCGATCCCTCTCTGTGGGAGGCGCTCTGGCACGCCCGGCTCTTCCCTCTGCTGAGCAACACGCTCGCGCTCGCCGGGGCCGTGACTGCCGGGGCGCTCGTGCTGGGAGTTTTATTAGCGTGGCTTG
Source organism: uncultured Thermotogae bacterium (assembly GCA_964578715.1). Lineage (GTDB taxonomy): Bacteria > Bipolaricaulota > Bipolaricaulia > RBG-16-55-9 > DRXL01 > JANXCC01. The sequence continues at coordinate 1,343 of CAZODX010000226.1, forward strand.
TCGAACGCACCGATCTTCCCGGTCGCAAGCTCTTCGGGCCGCTGCTTATAGCAACGCTCGTCATCCCGTGCTATCTCATTGCGATCTGGCATATTTCGTTTTGGGGGCCAAGAGGGCTGCTCGAACGCGCGATCGAGACGCTCTTTGGCGTTTCTATTCCCGTGCCGACCATCTACGGCTTTGTCGGCGCGTGGCTGATCTTAGTCATGGCGACTTATCCGTATGTCTACACGCTGGCGCGAGCGGCGCTGCGATCGCTCGATCCCCAGCTCGAAGAGGCCGCGCGCTCCCTGGGCGCCCACAAACTCACGATCTTCTTCAGAGTGACTCTGCCCCTGCTCGGCCCGGCGCTTGCTCACAGCCGTCTACGTGCTCTCTGACTACGGCGTCGTCGCTGCCCTGCGCTACGAGACCTTTACGACGGCGATCTATAAACAATTAGCCGGGCGCTACGACCAAGCCCCAGCAGCTATACTGAGCACGGTGCTCATCGCCCTCACCGTGATTGTATTAATCATTCAGCAACGCCTGTGGGGGCGCGGGCGCCACTATTACAAAGCGTCGCGACGCCCGCTCCCGCTCGTGCACTTGGGGCGATGGGGGCGTGTCCTCGCGCTGGGCTTCGTCGGGATAGTGCTCTTTTTGGGGTTGATACTGCCTGTCGGGGTCTCGCTCTATTGGCTGCTCGACGGCTGGCTCTTCCCAAAGCCCAGTGCTGTCTTGTGGGGCACTTCTTTGGCAGATCTTCTGCGCTACGCGGGGAACAGCCTCTTCAGCGCGGCCGCAGCGGCGACGCTCGCACTCTTGCTCGCCTGGCCCATC
>CAZODX010000227.1:0-2145 GCA_964578715.1 uncultured Thermotogae bacterium
GCTGTAGCCAGCGGGGTGGAGACGGCATATAGGGTGTTGCGACGTCGCGGCAAGATCTCCAAAGAGATTCGGTTTGTAGCGTTTGGCGGCGACGGTGGAACATACGATATTGGGCTGCAGGCGCTCTCCGGGGCGCTGGAGCGCGGCCATCGGTTTATCTACGTCTGCTACGACAACGAAGCGTATATGAACACGGGGAATCAGCGCTCGGGAGCGACGCCCTTCGCCGCGCAGACGAGCACCGCCCCTACAGGCGAAAAGAGCTTTGGGAAACCGCAGCGCCGCAAGGACCTCACCGAGATCGCCGCAGCGCATCATATTCCCTATGTCGCCCAAGCGTCGATCAGCGACTGGTACGACCTGGCGGTCAAAGCGCGCAAGGCCGCGGCGGCCAACGGCCCGGCGTTTCTCAACGTGCTGTCGAGTTGCCCGCGCGGCTGGGGACATCCCTCCGATCAGAGCGTCCACATCGCGCGCTTGGCCGTCGAGACGTGTTATTGGCCCCTCTACGAGATCGTCGAGGGCCGCTGGTACTTAAATTACATCCCAGAAGAGAAGCTGCCCATTACGGAATGGCTTCGGCCTCAGAGGCGCTTTGCCCATCTGTTTGAGCCACGCAACAGGGAGCTCTTGCTGGAGATCCAGCGCCAGGTCGACGAGGACTGGGAGCGATTGCTCCGTCGTTGTGAGAACGGAGTTGGGGGGTAAGTTATGAGACGCTACGAACAAGACGGGTTCTTCTTGGCGATCGAGCCGCGCCGGTGTAAGGGCTGTGGGGTCTGCGTCCAGAGCTGCCCTATGAACGTCCTTATACTGAATAACGAAGGGAAGGCCGAAGTCAAAGAGCTGCAGCGCTGCGTCTTCTGCGGCATCTGCGAGCAGCGTTGTCCAGATTTTGCTATCTCAGTATATAAGAACAGGGTCTTTCAAGCCGTATGAGAGAACCGGAGCTTGTCCAAGGGAACGAAGCTTGTGCTCGCGGGGCCCTCTACGCAGGCTGTCGCTTCTTCGCGGGGTACCCCATCACCCCTAGCAGCGAGATTATGGAGTATCTCGCGCGGGAGATGCCCAAGGTCGGTGGGATCTGCCTCCAGATGGAAGACGAGATCGCGTCGATATCAGCCGTGATTGGGGCCTCCTGGGGCGGCGCCAAGGCGATGACCGCTACGAGCGGGCCGGGGTTCTCGCTCATGCAGGAATCAATCGGGTATGCCGCGATCACCGAAACCCCGTGTGTGATCGTCGATGCCCAGCGCTGGAGCCCCAGCACCGGCCAGCCGACCAAAGCCGCCCAGGGCGACGTCATGCAGGCCCGCTGGGGCACCCACGGCGATCATCCCGTCATCGTCTTGACCGCCTCATGGGTCCGGGAAGTCTTCGAGATGACCGTGCATGCGTTCAACCTTGCGGAACAGTACCGGGTGCCTGTGATAATACTCTTAGACGAAGTCTTGGCGCATCTGCGTGAGAACGTGATCCTGCCCGAGCCCGGCGAGCTCGAAGTCGTAGAGCGTCGCCGCCCAGAACGCCTAGAAGACTTCAAGCCCTTTGCTCAGGAGACGATGCTGAGCTTTGGGGAGGGTGGGCACATCATGGTCACGGGGATGGCCCACGACGAATTAGGCTTCCCCGCCCAAGGCGAGAAAGCCGCAGAGCAACTCAAACGGATCGTCGCCAAGATCGAGAGCCGCGCCGACGCACTCGCCCGCTACGGCGCGTACTTTATAGACGACGCCGACGCGATCATTATCAGCTACGGCATCACCAGCCGTGCTGTGGAAGCGGCCGTGCAGCTGCTGCGGGCGGAGGGCCTTGCCGTAGGCTGGCTCGATCTCAAGACGCTCTGGCCCTTCCCCGACAAGCTCGTTCGATCCTGCACAGAACACGCCCGGTACGTGCTCGTGCCCGAGCTCAATCTCGGACAGTTAGTCCGTGAGGTCGAGCGCGTTGTAAGGGGACGCGCCCAAGTCGAGCACCTGGGGCGGGTCGACGGTTATCTCATTACCCCCAAAGAGATCGTTACTCGCGTGCAAGAGCGCTTAGGAGTGAGCCATGGCGTACGATCTGCTTGAAGAGTATCTTCGAGTCGAGAGACTCCCCCATGTGTGGTGTCCCGGCTGCGGACACGGGATGATCACCCACGCC
>CAZODX010000228.1:0-896 GCA_964578715.1 uncultured Thermotogae bacterium
GGGTGACACCGTCAGGGTGATCGCGGGCAACGACCGGGGCAAGGAGGGCGAGGTCTTGCAGGTCTTGCCCAAAGAGCGTAGAATTATTGTCAAGGGCGTGCAGATGATCACGCGGCATCTGCGGCCCTCGGCCAAGCACCGCGAAGGCGGGATCGTGCAACAAGAGGGCACCATTGACATAAGCAATGTCTTGCTTATTTGCCCGGAGTGCGACCGCCCCACGCGCGTCGGCTTCGTGATCACGGAGTCGGGAGAGAAGCTGCGCCAGTGCAAGCAGTGCAAGAAGACTTTTGATTAACAGTTTGTGGTGACTATGTTATACGAACGGTATCGCAAGGAGATCGTGCCCAAGCTCATGAAAGAATTGGGGTACAAGAACATTATGCAGGTCCCCAAGATCGAGAAGATCGTCATTAACATGGGGATCAAAGAGAAAGACGACCCCAAGAAGATCGAGGGGTGTGTAAGAGACTTGATGCTGATCTCGGGGCAGCGCCCGGTGGTGACCAAAGCGAAGAAGAGCATTTCGGATTTTGGGATTACCAAGGGCGACCCCGTGGGATGCATGGTGACGCTGCGGGGCGTGCGCGCTTATGCGTTCTTTGAGAAGCTAGTGAACATAGTGCTCCCGGCGATCAGGGACTTTCGCGGGGTCTCGGCGGACTCGTTTGACGGGCGCGGGAATTTTTCGCTGGGGTTGAGCGATCAATTGGTCTTCCCTGAGATTAAATACGACCAAATTGCGAAAGTCCAGGGGATGGATATCTGCATCGTGACGACGGCGAAGACCGACCGTGAGGGCTACTATCTGCTCAAGGCGTTAGGGATGCCCTTTAAAGATTAGCACTGTAATTTATAATATTAAGGAGGAGGCTCATGGGAAAGACGGCATGGAG
>CAZODX010000228.1:906-2084 GCA_964578715.1 uncultured Thermotogae bacterium
CGCGCGGCGGTATAATCGCTGCAGTCTCTGTGGGCGCCGGCGCGGGTTTTTGCGAGATTTTGGGCTGTGTCGTCTGTGCTTTCGCTCCCTGGCGCATCAGGGCGAGCTGCCCGGCGTCCGCAAAGCCAGTTGGTAGAAGCAGAAATCAGAAGACCAGAAGCGAAGGAGTCTTATGGACACGATCGGAGATATGCTGACGAGCATACGCAATGCCGCGGAACGCCGCTTGACCGAGGTGCGCGTTCCGCACTCGAACATCAAAGTGGAGATCGCCCGCGTCTTGAAAGAAGAGGGGTTCATTGAGAGCTATCGTGTGGAGGGCGAGAAGAAGCGCGACCTGGTCATCGTTTTGAAGTACAAAGGGAAGCGCGGCAAAGACCCGGTGATCGAAGGCGTGGAGCGGGTTTCCACGCCGGGGCGTCGCGTGTATGTCAGCGTGGACGAGATCCCCAGGGTGCGCAACGGCTTGGGAGTGGCGATCTTGAGCACGCCCCAAGGGGTCTTGACCGGAAAACAAGCGCGTCTGAAGCGAGTCGGCGGAGAATTGTTAGTCACTGTGTGGTGAGAGTATGTCTCGCATAGGGAAGCAGCCGATCCCCGTGCCCCAAGGCGTCAAGGTGACCATCGAGCCGGATCGGGTCATCGTTGAGGGCAAGGCGGGCAAGCTCGTGCAGCGCTACGAGCCCGAATATGTGAGCGTGCAGATGACCGACGGCACGTTGGTCGTCACGCGCAAGGGCGACGAGAAAGAGTTCAAAGCGCGGCACGGGCTGTATCGGGCATTATTGGCGAACATGGTCAAAGGCGTTCAGGAGCCGTATACGAAGGTCTTGCAGTTGGTGGGCTTGGGGTATCGTGCCAAGCTCCAGGGGAAGGATTTGATCTTGGAGATCGGGTATCACAATCCTGTGACCTATCGGTTGCCCGACAGCGTCACGGCAGAGATCAAGGACCAGACGGAGATCACGCTCACGTGTCCTGATAAACAGCTCGTCGGCGAGGTCGCCGCGGAGATCCGGGCGCTGCGCAAGCCGGAGCCGTATAAGGGCACAGGGATTCGCTACAAAGACGAGGTGATCCGGCGCAAGGAAGGAAAGCTCGCGGGTGGCGCGGGAGCCGCCGGCGGAGCGAAAGCCGGGTGAGAGGTATGAACGTGAAGAGTCGGCATGAGCGTCGGG
>CAZODX010000229.1:0-2053 GCA_964578715.1 uncultured Thermotogae bacterium
GAGGCGCTGCGTCTTGGGATCTGTCAGGGTTTGAAAATACGAGCGCACGCGATCCCGCAGCGACGCGGCCTTGCCCACGTAGAGAATCTCGCCCTGGGCGTCTTTCAACAGATAGACCCCAGGCTCCGCCGGCACGGCCTTCACTTTGGCTTCTAGAGACATCATCTTGGTGATCCTACACCCTGCAAGGGCGCTCGGCAACCTTGACGGAAGCTCCTGCAGAAACTATAATAATTTGCCGCTCGGAGAGTGGCGCAGTGGCAGCGCGCTTGGTTTGGGACCAAGAGGTCGCCGGTTCAAATCCGGCCTCTCCGACCACTCTATATTAACTACTATGGCTGAAGCCCGCGAGTATCAAGCACTCTATCGCAAGTGGCGCCCACAACGCTTCGCCGACGTCGTCCATCAAGAATACACCGTGCGCACCTTGCAGAACGCCGTGCTCTCCGGGCAGATCGCTCATGCGTATCTGTTGGCTGGCCCGCGCGGCGTCGGCAAGACTTCTATAGCCCGCATCTTCGCCAAGGCCGTCAACTGCACAAATCCGCAGCACGGCGAACCGTGTAACCGGTGCGATATGTGTACCAAGATCACGCGGGGGAACGCCTTAGATGTCATCGAGATCGACGGCGCCAGCAACCGTGGCATCGACCAGATCCGACAGCTCCGCGAAGAAGTCAACTTCGTCCCCGCTGAAGCCAAATATAAAGTCTATATCATCGACGAAGTGCACATGCTCACCAACGAAGCGTTCAATGCGCTCTTGAAGACCCTCGAGGAGCCTCCCAGACACGTGATCTTCATCTTCGCTACGACGGAGCCTCACAAAGTCCCCTTGACGATTATCAGCCGATGTCAAGCGTTCGAACTGAAGCTCCTGCCCCCAGAGCGCATCGAGAAACGCCTCAAAGAGATCTGCGAAGCCGAACAGATCAACGCCAGCCCAAAGGTCCTCACAGCGATCTCGTATCGGGCGCGCGGGGCCTTGCGCGATGCCATTGTTATGCTTGAGCAGCTTGCTTCATACAAGGGGTCAGCCCGCATAGAAGAGCACGACCTCTATGAGATCATGGGCCTGGCCAGCGAGCAGACCGTCACCGAGTTCTTACAAGCCCTGCTGAGCCATCAGGGGCGCCGGGCGCTAGAGATCATCGCAGACTTAGCAGAACGCGGCAAAGATCTAGAGCTTTTCGTCGAGGAGCTCATCGAACAGACGCGCGATTGGATCATCGCGCACATCGATGGCCGGCCTCCGCTGGAGCACGTGAGCCTCGAAGCGCTCATTGCCCTCAGCACCCAGCTCTTGAATCTCAAGCGTGAGCTGGGACGTGCCTGGGAGAAGCGCATCTTGCTCGAGGTCAAATCACTTGAGCTCGCTCAAGGGGGGCTTGTCCTCCCCTCATCACAGCCAGTGCCTTCCGCGAGCAAAGAGACAAAGCCGACAAAAGAAAAAACCGCAATAAAAGCGCACGCTGACGCAACAGCGAGCTCTCCACCTGATAAATGGACACAGCTGCTAGACGCAGTGAAGCGCGACCGGCGCGGCACCGTCCATGCGCTCTTGCTCGATGGCCAACCCGTGGAGTTGCCCGACGCGCTGCGCATCGAGTATGATCCGCAGCACGCCTTTCACAAAGAGAGCCTGGAGAAGCATCGCAAATATCTCGAAGAAGTAGTGGCGCGTGTCTACGGATTGCCCCACGTCGAGATCGCCTTCGCTCAGACAACCGAAACGGCACCGCGGCGCAAGAGCAAGAGCGCCGAGGTCCGCGAAAAGGCTGAACTGCTCAAGAAGACATTTGGCGGCGAGATCATCTCATAATTAGTAAAGGAGGAGCCATGCAATTCCCCGGCGGCATGAAAGAAGCGATGAAGCAGGTCAGGAAGATGCAAGAGCTCATGGAACAAAAGCAACAAGAGCTTGCGAACTTGCGGGTTGAGGCGTCCTCAGGCGGCGGCATGGTCAAAGTGATCGCCAACGGCAGAGAAGAGATCGTCGACATAGAGATCTCCAAAGAGGTCGTTGATCCCAACGACGTGGAGATGCTCGAGG
>CAZODX010000230.1:0-1970 GCA_964578715.1 uncultured Thermotogae bacterium
GATCTACCCCACCTGCCACAATGGCCCTCCCACGCCTGCATCAGCCGGTCATGGTCGCTGAAGTCTTAGAGCTGCTTGCCGTACAGCCTGACGGCATCTATGTAGACGGCACGGTCGGCGGCGGCGGCCATGCGCGCGAGATCGCGGCGCGCCTGCAGTCGGGACTGCTCATTGGGCTGGACTGCGACCCAAACGCTTTGGAGCTTGCCCGCGCTCACCTTCAGGACTTCGTAGATCGCGTGAAGCTTGTGCACGCGAACTTCGCTCAGCTCGATAGAGTCCTCAACGATCTGAACATTCAGACTGTGAATGGGATTCTTTTAGACTTGGGGGTCTCGCTCACCCAGCTTGATACCCCAGAGCGCGGGCTGAGCTTCCGCCTCGAAGGCCCCTTAGATATGCGCCTCGATCCAACGCAAGAGCTGACGGCAGCCGATCTGGTCAACTCTTTGGACGAGCGCGAGCTTTGCAAGATCTTTCGTGAGTACGGCGAAGAGCGCTGGGCGGCGCGCATCGCCAAAAATATCGTGCGCACGCGTCGCGTCGCAGCTCTGCGGACTACAACAGATTTGGTACGCATCATCGAGCGCAGCATCCCTGCCGCAGTACGGTATAAGAGTCGTATTCATCCGGCAACGCGCGTCTTCCAAGCCCTGCGCATCGCCGTCAACAACGAGCTGGAAAATCTCCAGAAAGCCCTTGCGGTCGGATGTGAGCGGCTTGCCTGCCGGGGACGGTTCGTCGTCATCTCGTTTCACTCTCTTGAAGATCGTATCGTCAAGAGATTCTTTCGCGAAAGACTCAAAACGGGCCAAGCTGAGCAGATCTGGGGGCCATTGCGCCCATCTCCAGAGGAGTGCGCGCAGAACCCCCGCGCCCGCAGCGCCAAGCTCCGCGCCCTGCAGAAGGCTTGACAAACGCCCTTGCAGCGCGCAAAATAATCCCCGGGAGGGTTGAGCATGTCTGCTTCCTCTCCCGGTGAGAGGTATCATGAGCGCACAGATCATCGAATTCCAGATGGGCAGAGGCCTTCCCAAGGAAGCCTTCGAGCAGATCGCCCCAATGGTGAGCGAAGGGCGGTTGGTCGTCTTCCCTACGGAGATCTCCTACGTGGTTGGGGGTGATGCATTCAATCAACAGGTAGTAAATCGCGTGCGCGTCTTCCAGCACGATGCCCAAGGCCCGCTGGCGCTCTACATCAGCAGCATAACGGAGTTCCGTCTTTATGTAGCACCGGTCTTGCCGCGCCTGCGCCGTGCCCTTGAGCGGTGTTTGCCCGGCCCCTATGGGGTGATCGTGCGCGCGACCCAAGCCGCTCCGCGCGCCTGCGTCAGCAGCGCCGGGACTATAGAAGTCCACATGCCCGCAAGCCAATCCTATCAGATGTTCTACGAAGCAAGTGGGCGGCCGCTCGTCGGGGTGAAGCTCGACACCACGCGCCGTGAAGATGTCTTAGATAGATTTGGCGAGCAAGCCGAATTGATTGTGCTCACCAACGAGCCGATGAGCCCCCAAAGCTATACGCTGCTCGATTTCACTCAAGATCCACCGCAGGCTGTGCAAGGAGAGCCGCCATCGTGGCTGAAAGCTATCTAATCACTCATATCGGGCAGTTAGTCACCCCTGTAGGAACACACGCGCTCTGTGGGCATGCCATGCGTCAGCTGTCGGTCATGCACAACGCGTATGTGAAGATCGAGCGCGACACAATCAGCGAGATCGGCCCCATGCACAAGCTCCCCAAAGCCCAAGAGATCTTTGATGCCCAGGGCGGAGTCGTCATTCCGGGTTTGGTTGATCCGCACACGCATGCGGTCTTCTATGGGACTCGCGAAGAAGAATTTCTCGCCCGCTGCCAGGGGGAAAAGTACGGTAAGGGCATTCTCACGACGGTTGAGAGGGTGCGCCATGCTTCCGAAGATCAGCTCTATGAGTTCTCCAAAAGATTTCTCTTCGAGATGGCGCGCTTG
>CAZODX010000231.1:0-1963 GCA_964578715.1 uncultured Thermotogae bacterium
CCGGCCCCAGCCGCACCGGCAGCGGCGCGACTTGGACTACTCCAAGTTGGTGTTCTTCCACGAACGCGTTCATTCGTAAGAACAAGCGCTTCAACGCGTCTTGATGGCGATAGGTTGGATGTGGGGGCATGATCAGCCTCCCCTCGGAGAGCTCCATGTAGCGATTCGTATCGGGAAGGGCAAAATAATCGCGCTCCGTCCACTGGCCCTGAGGCGGGAAGAGCTCCGCGACAGCTAAAGTCTGCGCTGAGGGCTTTCTCTTCATAGCATTTTCATCTTACGAGTTGCGCGGTCACGGCGCAAGCCGGCTGCCCAGATAGAACCAGATCGCCCCCAGCGCGCAAAGCGCCTCAAGCCCGATCAGAATCAGAACTAACGTGCGTTCGTGCACGCCCCCGGTGAGCTTTAAAATGAGCTGCGCCAGGCCCACCGGGCCGTGGGCCGGACAATAGAGCTTGCCGTCGCGATACTCCCCCCACCAGCCGGTGCTAGGAAAGCGCTTACGCGCCTTAAGCAGAAAATCTAGAACGTGCGGGAGGATCACCATCAAGCCAGCCCACTCGAAATTCCCCACGATGACAGCAGCAGCGATCACCGTGCCGATCGTGAGCGTCCCCACGTCGCCGATAAAGACTTTTGCCGGGTACCAATTGAAGAAGAGCGTCGCCAGCAGCGCCCCCAACGCCGCGAGCAAGAGCGTCAGCGACGTCACCTCTCCCAAGTGCGCAGCGATGATCGCGAGCGCGCCCACGGCAACCGCCCCCAGGCCTGCTTCTAAGCCGTTGAACCCTGCAAGCATATTGAACGCATTGGCCGCGCCGGTCACGCCCACCGGCACGAGCACAAGGGGATAAAAGACCCCAAAGTTCACCGCGCCGATGAAGGGCAGGAGCAGAGTATGCTGGCCCACCTCAAGGACGATCAAGGGAACGGTTGCCAGGGCCGGGATGATCGCCTTCCATCCCTGATGAACTCCGATGAGATCGTCAATCAGCCCGATGAGCGCAATAGTCAAGACCGTCGTCAGCACAGCGAGCAGCTCGGTAGTGCTGACGGTCGCGAGCGCTTCGATCTTGAAGAAGGTGCGCAGGGCAATGAGAGTCAGCACGCCCGCGCCAAAACCCCCAACAAGCCCCAACCCGCCCATCTCGGCGACGGGTGGCTGGCCCGGCTTGTTCATATCTTTTCCAACAATCCCCGCTTGGACCAATCTGGGGATGAGCACGCGTAGCAGCACAAAAGCACTGATCCCCGAGACGAGCAGCGTGACCCAGTAGATGCTCATGGTGAAGCGCGATGGAGCAGCACAATCCCGCCTATGATCATTTTTTCGAGCATCTCGCGTGATTGCTCATACTCTGCTTGGGTGTAGAGATGGGGCTCTAACTTGGGCAAGCCCAGGGTGCGCTTGACTAATGCATACGCATCTGGGCGTTGCGGCCCGGTATAGACGACTAAAATATCTATATCGCTGCCCACGGTATAATTCCCCTGGGCGTAGGAGCCAAAGAGCACAACAGAGATGAGCGGAAGCTGCTTCTTTAGCTCTCGCACCCCAGCTCGCAGACGGCTGATCACTTCAGCTTGGCCCAGCTTGGGGTAGAAGACCTTCACAGAACTGGATGATCTGCTCTGCATAGTGAATCAGTCTCTCCGCTTCTTGCTTGGTGTAGCGTTCGCGTGGGGACCCTGAAGGATGGGCATTGGGATATCGCGCGGGGATATACGCTTTATCCAGCTCCAAAGCCCCATTGATGAGGGCCTCTGGCACTGTATATTTGTGAGAGAGCTCCTTGAGCAAGTCCGCCACAGAATGCCCCCAGGCTTCGGCACCCAATTTTTGAAAGACAGCTTTGACGGCTTTCTCGGCGGCTTGTTGTGCCGAGAAGCATGCCCACTCATAGAAACTGTGCTCGAGATCGTGCTTGGCATGCTCGAGATCGCCCTGGGCTTGATCCATCCA
>CAZODX010000232.1:0-310 GCA_964578715.1 uncultured Thermotogae bacterium
ACATCACTCCGAGAGTGATTCGCGAGATCATCGAGTACGCCGAGAGCCACGACGAGCCCGAAGATCTCATCTGGGTGGGGGTGAAACGATGAAGAATTTTACGCTGCCTGAGAGAGAACTGATGGGCTCCGGGCACTTGGGGTGCCAAGGGTGCGGCGGCGCCCTCGCCATGCGCTACGCCCTCAAAGCCCTCGGCGACAAGACGATCGTCGTCATCCCCGCGTGTTGCTGGACGATCATCGCCGGGCCGTTCCCATACACGTCTCTAAAAGTCCCGGTGCTGCACACGGCGTTCGAGACGGCAGCCGTC
>CAZODX010000232.1:320-1957 GCA_964578715.1 uncultured Thermotogae bacterium
GTCGCAGCGTCGGGCGTGCGCGCGGCTTTAGATATCCAAGGCGACACCGAGACGACGGTCTTAGCATGGGCCGGCGACGGCGGTACTTTCGATATCGGGCTGCAGTCGCTCTCTGGAGCCGCCGAACGCAACGAAAATATTATCTATATCTGCTACGACAACGAAGCCTACATGAACACAGGGATTCAACGGAGCGGCGCCACACCGTACCTAGCCTGGACGACGACGACCCCAGAGAAAACCCCCAAGACCGAACCCAAAAAAGACATCATGGCGATCATGGTCGCCCATGGCATCCCCTATGCGGCGACGGCGACCATCGCGTACCCTGAAGACTTTATTCGCAAAGTCCAGAAAGCCAAAAGCATATATGGCACGAAGTTCTTGCACGTGCTGGCGCCCTGTCCGCCGGGGTGGAAGGCCCCGTCAGAATTAGCCGTTAAGCTCTCGCGCTTGGCCGTGCAGACACGGGTCTTCCCGCTCTATGAAGTCGAGAACGGAGAGCGATATATTCTGAACGAACCCAAGGACGATACGGCGCTCCCCGTGAGCGAGTATCTCAAGCTTCAAGGACGCTTCAGCCATCTGACGGACAAAGAGATCCAAGAGATTCAGGAGCTCATAGATACGCGATGGCAGAGACTGGTGCGGCTGGTGAGCGAGTCGTCTTGATGTCGGGCAACGAGGCGATTGCCCGTGGGGCCTGGGAGGCCGGCGTGCGCGTCGGCTGCGGCTATCCCGGCACTCCCAGCACCGAGATCTTAGAAGCCCTCGCGCAGTACCCCGAAGTCGACTGCGAGTGGTCCACCAACGAAAAAGTCGCGCTCGAGGTCGCTGTAGGTGCGGCCATCGCCGGCGGGCGCGCGCTCGCTACTATGAAACACGTGGGGCTCAACGTCGCCGCCGACCCGTTCTTCTCCGTCGCGTATATGGGCGTCAACGCTGGGCTCGTTATCGTCTCTGCCGACGATCCGGGGATGCACTCCTCCCAGAATGAGCAAGACAATAGACTCTTAGCGCGAGCCGCCCGCGTCGCCATGCTTGAGCCTTCTACTCCCCAAGAGTGCAAAGAGTTCACCATCGCCGCGTTTGCGATCTCCGAGCGCTACGATACCCCTGTCTTGCTCCGGACGACAACGCGCATCTCCCACGGCAAGGGCTTGGTGACGTTGGGACAGCGCCAAGAGATCCCACGCAAGCCCTATCGCAAGAACGTACAAAAGAACGTGGTGCTGCCGGCGCACGGGCGCGTGCGCCACGTCTTCATCGAGACGCAACGCATCCCCGCTCTAGAGAAAGAAGCTGAGCACTGGGCCCGGATCTTCGAGGGCTCGGATGACTTGGCTATTATCACGTCTGGGGCGGCGTTCCTCTACGTTCGAGAAGCCTTTCCCACCGCGACGATTTTGAAGCTCGGCATGACCCACCCGCTGCCCAGAGCACTCATTAAGAATTTCTGTCAAGGAAAGAAGCGCGTGATCGTCATCGAAGAGCTCGAGCCCTATCTCACCGAGCAGGTGCGCGCCCTGGGGATCGCTACGGAAGAGATTCACCTCCCGCGTTTTGGCGAACTGTCGGTTGGGCTGGTGCGGCAGGCGGTGGAGCACGCCTCCGACGGGGCCACCCCTCCCCCCGTC
>CAZODX010000233.1:0-1935 GCA_964578715.1 uncultured Thermotogae bacterium
CTTGGGGTACAGGGAAGGCTCTCTCCCGGAGAGCGAGCGGGCGAGCCGTGAAGTCTTGTCGCTGCCCATGTTCCCGGAGTTGACGGGGGAAGAGCAAAACCATGTGATCAAAACCGTTAAGGATTTTTCGAGCCAATAATAGCAATTCAGTGCAACAAGATGCTCTCGAAGAACCTTAAGAAGCGCTTGGCGAAGTTGAAACGGCCCCCCCAAGCATGTTCGGTTTGATCAATTGGATGCTCTTTTGCGAGCTGCGGGATTCACCTTGCGCGGGGTGCATGGTTCGCATTATTATTACAAGCGTGGCAAGAAGCTCATAACCCTTGTGAAACCTCATGGAGGTAGGAAGTTCTGTGCGCCTCAAGATGTCAAGGATCTGGTGCGCTACCTAGAACACGAGGTGAACAGTCATGAAGAAGAACTATAGGGAGCTGGCAAAGCGTTTCGAGATTACTATCTTCGCCGATCCAGACGATCCCAACTGGTTCTGTGCTCGCGTCCCCGATATCTCGACGATCTTTACCGGAGGGCCGAACCCCACAGCTGCACTCCACCAGGCTCAAGAAGCTATAGAAGGGTATCTCACTATTTGTGAGGAAGACGGTCTTCCCCATCTGCAAGCCGAAACCGGCTTATACAGAAGAGATAACAGTGCGCCTTCCCCGAGATGTCCATCGCCACTTACTCCGGCGCGCCGAGCGCCAAGGACGCTCTATTCAAGAAGTGATCAGCGAGATACTGGAACAGGAACTGCATAATCAGCATACATCAAGCCGGAGACGTACAGTGCACTCAAATAGGCTATGAAGCTCTTAGACATCGTCGGGGCGCGACCACAGTTCATTAAAGTCGGCCCCATACTTCGGGCCATTGAGAAGCACAACCGCGAGCACCCCCAGTGCTCCATCCAAGAGATCTTAGTCCACACCGGCCAGCACTATGACTATATGATGTCCCGCGTGTTCTTTGATGAACTCGGGCTGAAAGCCCCGGACTATCATTTAGGAGTCGGCTCCGGCACCCACGCCCATCAGACAGGCGAGATGCTCAAGCGCATCGAAGACGTTTTACTCAAAGAGAAGCCCGACCTGGTGATGGTCTACGGGGATACGAACTCGACGCTTGCGGGTGCGCTCGCGGCAGCAAAGCTTCATATTCCCGTCGCGCACGTCGAAGCCGGCCTGCGCAGCTTCAACAAGAAGATGCCCGAAGAGATCAACCGTGTTCTCACGGACCACGTCTCGAATCTGCTCTTCTGCCCCACAGAGACGGCTGTCAAAAACTTGGCGCGCGAGGGCATCACCCAAGGCGTCCATCTGGTGGGCGACGTGATGTACGATTCCGTGATCTATAACGCACAGCTTGCCGAGAAACGTTCTCAGATTTTAGAGCAATTGCGCCTACAGCCAAAGAGCTATGCTCTGGCGACGATCCATCGGGCGGAGAACACTGATGACCCCCAGCGATTGCGCTCTATCTTTCAAGCCCTTGAGGCAATCGCTGCGGACGGCCTGCCGGTCATTGTGCCCCTGCACCCGCGAACGCGCAAGCAGCTTGAGTCTGTGAAGCTCTTTCCGAAAAATCTGCAGTTGATCGAACCCGTCTCGTACCTGGAGATGCTGCTCTTGGAGAAATATGCTAAAATAATTCTCACGGATTCGGGCGGGGTACAGAAAGAAGCGTTCTTCTTTCAGGTGCCCTGCGTGACCTTGCGGGAAGAAACAGAGTGGGTGGAGACGGTGGAAGCGGGCTGGAACGTGCTGGCGGGCTGGCAGTCGGAGCGCATCGTGCACGCTGTGCGGACGGCGCGCTCGCCCTCAGAGAGCGCAGCCCCCTATGGTGATGGTCGAGCGGCAGAGAAGATTGTAAAATCAATCAGAACGAGGTGAGCACATCATGGCAGGCTACAGATTTACTGTAGTGATCGAGCAAGAT
>CAZODX010000234.1:0-1930 GCA_964578715.1 uncultured Thermotogae bacterium
CCTCCCTCCTTCACGAAAGCCCCTGACGCAGTAAGAGAGAGAACGCAAGAAGAAAGCCGAGCGCAATCAGCAAGACCCACCAAAACCCCAGCGACACCGTGAAGCGCAGTGCGGCTGTCCCCAAAGCCCCGGAGAGCAGGACAATCGCGCCGAGGCGCATCAGATGCGCCCGCACAAGGGCCTCTGGCACGTCAGTGTATGGGGCAAGCCGTCGCGCAAAAAGCTCCACATCCCACGCGATCAGCCCGCACAGCACGCTCCATAACGCTGCCCCGCTGCTCCACAGCGTTGCGACCCCGCCGAGCGCTAAGAGCACAAGAAAGTAGACAGAGACGGGCCAGGCCCTGCGTCCATAACTATTGGCTATCGAGAGCAGCCCAAAGATCGCAGCAAGCGCCGCCCAGAGCCATTCCCCGTGCACTCCCCACACAGACAATATGATCCCGTAGCTCAGCACCCAGCCCGCCCGCGCGATCCACCAGAGCGTTCGCTGCGCTTTCATGATCGGAGCGTCCCGCGACGGATGAGCGCCGCGCGCCAGGCCATCTGTCCTAATTCCCCGCGCACAACGCTTGCTAACGGCCGAGAGACATCCCAATCTACGACGCGAATCCCCGCGCGCCGCAGCTGCGCCAGCAGCGCCTGCCGCCGCAGATATTCTAAGCGCAGGGCGAGCTCCACTTCGGGTGTGGGCACCAGATACGCGCTCTCAAAGAGAACGGGATTGGGCGCAATACACAGCACTTCATAGCGCACGCGCAGATCAACGATAGTCTTGACGTCGGACTCCAAGATCGGGCCGACAAAGACGAGCTGCGATCCCGCCGGCAGCAGCCGCGTCGGAAGATTTTCTAAGTCTTCAAAGACGGCTTTGTCGCCCTTCTCTGCAGAAGCGATGGCACGCAAGAGTTTCTCCCGCTGCCAACGCCCAAAGCCCGGCCAAGTCCAATCTAAATATCTTCCGTAGATGAGCAGCCCGACTCGGTTGCCTTGGGCTGTGAAATAGTGCGCTAACGAGAGCGCTGCACGCACGCTGTGCTCAAAGAGCGAGAAGTTCTCCCTCCCATTCCTGGGGGTTGAAGATGAGACATCGCTGCGCTCGCGCGCGTCCAAGAGAATAATCACGTCGGCGACGCGCTCCTGCTCGAACTCGTTCACGATCAGCCGATCTTTTCTCGCAGTCGCCTTCCAATTGATGTACCGTCGCTCGTCCCCGGGATAGTACTCTCTCACCCCGAAGAACTCTATGCCCGTTCCCCCCAGACGCGCTTTAACTTGCCCGGAGAAGATGCGCGTCCGCCGCGGACGCATCAGAATCTCGTCGAGACGCTCAAACGTCGGGACTATCAGCAGCTCGCTCTCCCAGGGAAGCTCCAAAGTCTTGATGAACAATCCTAGAGTATCCGTGACCGTCACGGAGAGGCTCTGCCAGCGCGCAAGCCCCCGCACCCCAGACACGACATACTCCAGAGCAGTCTTCCCCTGAGCAGAGAGACTCTCGATCTTCTGAGAGCTCCCCTGGCGCAGCTCCAGCACCGTAGGCACGTTGTCTGCAAGCTCAATCACTTCGAGTCTTTCTCCGAGATTCTCGACCTCGACGCGCACGGTGACAGCCTCGCCACTCAAGACCCGTCCATCGCTCACCCTGCGCTGTGCTTTCAACTCGATCTTGGGAAGGGCAAAGTAAAACCCAACAGCAAGATAGCACACGAGCGGGAGCGCCAAGACTAAGAGTGCTCCCTGGCGCAGGGTCTCGCCGACCAAGATCAGCGCGAACGCCGCGCCTCCGAGAAAGGCCCAGCGGCGTGCTCCAAGCATCATTCCACTTTCGGCACGGGAACGCGCTCTAAAATCTCCGAGACGATATCGCGCTCCGAGAGCTTCTTCATCCACAACTCCGGCTGCAAGATCAATCTATGGGCGAGCGCCG
>CAZODX010000235.1:0-1876 GCA_964578715.1 uncultured Thermotogae bacterium
CGCGCGATATTTTTTTGGATATGCTCACCGACAGCGGCGTCAACGCCATGAGCGACAATCAGCTCGCCGGGATGATGGTCGCCGACGACGCTTATGCAGGGGGCGAGAGCTATTATCGCTTGGTGGACGCCGTCCAAGAAGTCTTGGGCTACAAATACGTCTTGCCAACCCACCAGGGACGCGCCGCCGAACACTTAATAGACAAAGTCTTCCTCAAGCCCGGCCAAGTCGTGCCCACGAACTATCACTTCACGACGACCCGCGCCCATATTGAAATTCTCGGCGGCACCATGCTCGAGATCTACGCCGACGAAGCCCTCAACACCCAGAGCACCCACCCCTTCAAGGGCAATATAGATATTCAAAAGCTCCAAGACGTCATCAAGAAATACGGTCCGGAGAAGATCGCCTACGTGCGCATGGAGGCGACGACGAATCTGTTGGGTGGGCAGCCGTTCTCGCTCGAGAACATGCGCCAGGTCCGCCAGATCTGCGACAAACACGGGCTCTTATTAGTTCTTGATGGCAGCCTCATCAGCGAGAACGCCTATCTGATCCGTCAGCGCGAGCAGGGCTATGCACAAAAGAGCGTGGCCCAAATTATTAAAGAGATGTGCGCGCTTGCAGATATTTATTATATGAGCGCGCGCAAGAACACGAGCGTGCGCGGCGGCATGATCGCCACCAACAACGAGAAATTCTATCTGCAACTGCGCGACTGGCTTCCCGTCTATGAGGGATTTTTGACGTACGGGGGCATGTCGGTCAAGGAAGTCGAAGCGATGGCCATCGGCTTGCGGGAGATGGTCGCGCCGGAGGTCGCCGGCTGCGCCGTCGAGCAAGTGAAGTATTTTGCAAACAGACTCTTAGAGAACGGCGTCCCGGTGGTCACGCCGCCCGGGGGACTGGCTTGTCACTTGGACGCACGGAGATTCTTGCCTCATATCCCGCAACAACAGTACCCTGCGGGGGCGCTGGCGGCTGCGGTCTATCTCGCTTCAGGGATTAGAACGATGGAGCGCGGCACGATCTCCACCGATCGCGATCCCAAGACCGGCAAAGAGATTCTAGCCGACCTGGAGCTGACGCGCATTGCCGTTCCTAGACGCGTCTACACGATCTCGCACATCGAGTACGCGGTTGATCGAATCTCTTGGCTCTATAAACATCGCGATCTCGTCAAGGGGCTGAAGTTCGTGGAGGAGCCGCCGGTGCTGCGGTTCTTCTTCGGCAAGCTCACGGCACTAGAGAACTGGAGCAAGACCCTGAGCGAGGCTTTTCAGAGAGAGCTTGGGGACTATTAGGAGGCGTCTATGCCGGAGGTCAAGTCCGTCTGTCCCTACTGTGGCGTCGGCTGCGGGGTGATCCTGAAAGCTGAGGAGAACAGACTGATAGGGCTGCGGCCCGACCCAGAGCACCCGGTCAATCGCGGCACGCTCTGCCCCAAGGGCGCTACTGCCCATGAGTTCGTGCATCACCCTGACAGATTACAAAAGCCCTTGCTGCGCACAGGCGGAAAGCTCACCGAAGTCAGTTGGGACGAAGCGTATGACTATATCGTTCGTGAGCTGACGCGCATCAAGCAGCGCTACGGCCCTGATGCGATCGGGGTGATCAGCTCCTCGCGGGCCACGGTCGAAGAGAATTATTTGGCGCAGAAATTCGCGCGCGCCGTGCTCGGCACCAACAATATAGATCAGTGCTTTCGCATCTGTCACTCGGCGACGGTGGCGGGACTGGCGCTCTCGCTAGGCAGCGGCGCCATGACGAATTCTATCGCAGAATTTGCCGAGCCCGGCCCCAAAGTCTTAATGCTCGTGGGCAGCAACGCCCCGCACGCCCATCCCATCATCTGGACGGTCTGGATGAAGCGCGC
>CAZODX010000236.1:0-1874 GCA_964578715.1 uncultured Thermotogae bacterium
AAGTTGTGCTCGCCAACGGAGAGATTCTCAAGGTGGGCAATCGGGCCATGCGCACGTCGTCGGGATATAACTTAGTTGGGCTTTTCGTCGGCTCTGAAGGGACGCTAGGAATCTTCACGGAGATCACGCTTCGGCTTGCGGGCATCCCTAAGGAAGTCTCGGCAGCCATAGCAGCGTTTCCCACGCTAGAGCAAGCCGCCCACGCCGTCGTGCAGATCGTGCAGTCGGGCTTAGAGCCCGTAGCGTTGGAACTGCTCGATCCTGATTGTATGCGGGCTATCAATTATCTGAAAAATCTGGGCTTGGCTGAGCGACCTACGCTCTTTCTGGAATTTCGCGGGCACGCCTTCGAAGTCGTGCGAGACGACCTGCGCTTTGCTCAAGAAATCTGCGAGCAGAACGGGTGCGAGCGCTTTGCCAGTGCTCTGGGGCAAGAGGAGCGCAACAAGCTCTGGGAGGCGCGCCATCATTTAGCATACGCTGCCGCAGCTCTCAATCCCGGCAAGCGCGCCATCGTCGTCGACGTTGCTGTGCCAATCTCAAAGTTCCCCATAATGGTCGAGTTCGCGCGGCAGAAGCTCGCTGAGCACTCGCTGTATGGGCCGGTCTTCGGCCACGCCGGCGATGGGAACTTTCACGTCGGGATCTTCTATAACCCCGAAGACCCCGACGAAAAAGCCCGCGCTCAAGCAGCCAATGAAGCGATTGTCTTTCGCGCTATCGAGCTTGGGGGGACAGCGACAGGCGAGCACGGCGTCGGCGTGGGCAAAATTAAGTTTATGCGCGCCGAGCATGGCGCCAGCTATGAGCTGATGCGACAGATCAAAAAGCTCTTAGATCCAAACGGGATTCTCAATCCGGGGAAGATCTTCGAATGAGCGATCTTACTGAGCGCTTCATAGACGAGTTGGAGCGCGTCGCAGGGAAGGCTCATCGCACTAGCTCTGAAGAAGATGCTCTTGAGCTTACGCTAGAGATTCTGCGCGCTCATCAGGCGCACTTTGTTGCTCTCGCAAAATGCTCACTAGGTCAAAGATTAGAGAATAAGCTCCGTGAAGCTGGCTATGAGCTCATCACAGGCCGCGAGGTCGCCCGCGCCGATGTCGGCATCTCCGGAGCTAAGCTCGCCGTCGCCGAGACCGGCTCACTGCTTATCAGTCATGACGGAGTCTCAGAGCTCGTCGCGGCGCTGCCCCCTGTGCATATCGCTCTCATTCGTGCCGATCAGATCGTCGAGACACTCGATGAGGCGTTCGCGTTCTGCCAAAGAGAGCTTGAGCGCACCCCAAGAGATTTCGTCTTTGTGACCGGGCCGAGCCGTACGGCTGATATAGAACTTACTCCTGTCATCGGGGTGCACGGCCCACGAGAACTAATAGTGATTCTGCTTCCCTAAAACGTTCAGGGCACGCGCGAAACGATCAGTGTGACGCGATATTCTGCGGGGTTGATCGTGCGCCCGCTGAAGCGCTCGGGCTTGAGCGAGACGAACCGAATGCGATAGCCTGCGTAGAGGGCTTCCGTAGGCCCTGCGTGAGAATTTATCGTGAGTACCGTCTCGTCGGCACTCTCTTTCAGAGAAACTTCGAGTCGAATCTCGGCATTGCCTGCCCAGACACACTCGACGTCCACAGGGCATCGCGAGTCACTGGGCACGCCAAGAAATGTGATCTGCAAAGTATCTACTTGGACGGACTGGCGCACATAGAGGGTGAAGGGCTGATCGAGCTGAGCCTCCTTGATGACCGCGGGGGCGCAGCCAGCGAGGCTCACTACCCCCATGAGCACTATCCCTAGGATTGTGTGACGCATATTTTTCTGGGAGGGACGACGGGATTTGAACCCGCGACGGTCGGCTCCACAGGCCGATGCTC
>CAZODX010000237.1:0-1858 GCA_964578715.1 uncultured Thermotogae bacterium
ATCCTGTGGGGCAACCCGTGGGGGTTCGAGTCCCCCCCTCCGCAGAACAGTTTCCAGTTGCAAGTTTTCAGTGTAAAGCTGAGAACTTGAGTTGTTATTGTACCGGCTCGGCAAGCTGCGCAACCGTCCCGACAATCGCCTGCACGATGCGTCTCGCGTAAGAGAGATTGAGCGCTTCGAGTGTGTCCCCCGTCGTGTGATAGTACGGATTAAAATCTTCGGTCTCACCAAGTTCTGTGTCCTCGATGATGAGTACCGCTGGGTAGCCCTGCCGCGCAAACGATGCATGATCGCTCCACGGCGGCGCTTCGTTGGGTACCTCGGGCGCTAACGATAGCTGATAGTGATTGGCCGTGGTCATGAGCAGCTCGGCGAGCTGAAACGAGTCTTCGTCTGGGGCTTGGATCTCGAAGACCCCGTTGTTGTCGCTGTCGTAGCCGATCATGTCCATATTAAAGACGCCCAGAATCTGCGCGCCCTCGCGCTTCAAGCGGCCGGCGTAGGCGCGGCTGCCCACAAGCCCCTGCTCCTCTCCGGTGAAGAGCACAAAGTAGATAGAACGCTTAAATTTATACTGACTTAAAACGCGTGCGGCTTCGAGCACCCCGGCGCTGCCGCTGGCGTTGTCGTCAGCGCCTGGGGCAACCCGACTCGATCTCACGCCCTGCGCGACACTGTCTAAATGCGCCGTGATTAAAATAATCTCAGGGCTTTCAGGGTCTGTGCCGGGCAGAACAGCTTCGAGATTGTACGACAGCCCTGCGCGGCACGAGAGCGAATAGGGATCGAGCTTCGTCTGTAAGCCAAGACTTTCAAAATACGTGCGCCCGTATTCGAGAGCGCGATCGATCGCGGGGCCGTCACAGGCCCAGCGCGACCCCTGAGCGTTGCAGACTTCACCGCCCTCAGCAGACTGCAACTGACAGATATGCTCGCGCAGCTGGGCTTCTTGTACTTGATCTATAAGCTGAGCGATAAACGGGTCGGCGGGCTGCAGCGCCGCCTCGACGACCGGAAGCTGCGAGACGAAGCTTGCTGCCCCCAGCGCCCCGAAGCACACAAAGACGACAACGAGACCAACGAAAAATCTCTTCATGGATAGGCTCACCTCATGGCAGCTATTTTGCCGGTTTTTCGAAAAATGTCAAGAGAGCTCTCAGATGAGCTCTTTCAGGCGGATCTCAAAGGGCTCAGCGATCTTACTCAAGCTCTCTCGGTCGCGCAGATAGATCTTTGGGCCATCGAGCTCGACGTAGCCGTGCTCTTTGAACGAGCTGAGCGTGCGGATGGCCGTCTCTGTCGAGATCCCTGCCATTTCTGCTAACTCCGAGCGCGACAGATCAACCCCGACGTAAATCCCTTGCTCTTCTGGGGTGCCGTAGACTTGAGCCATCATCAGCAGCAGCCGTGCCAAGCGCTCTTCACTGCCACCATAGCTTGTCTCGACCAAGCGATCTTGGAAGGCCTTGATCTCTCGGGACAGCTTTTCGATGATCTTGAGAGCGACGCTGGGATACTTCTCAAGGAACGAGATAAACGGCTCGCGCTGGTAGAAGTTCATTCGTGTAGGCTCGAGCGTCTGGGCGTACGCTGTGTAGACTTCCCGGTCGAACATGGTCTTTTCGCCGAGCATCTCGCCGGGGCCTAAGAGTTTGAGAATCTGTTTCTTCCCCTGGGGGGAGTGCTTGGCGAGTTTCACTTTCCCGGTACAGATGACGTAGAACCCGAAGGCCGGCTCGCCCTCTTGGAAGATCAGTTCGCCCTTATCATACGAGACGGGGCGGGCCATGGCCCGCAACTCTTTGATACCCTTCTCATCCAAGTCCGAGAAGATCCATGAGCACTCGCCGCGACACTC
>CAZODX010000238.1:0-1834 GCA_964578715.1 uncultured Thermotogae bacterium
AACCTCCCGCGCGCGACGTTATCTGAAGCGTTGGGGTGACACTGCCCGCAGGTCTGAGCTAAATTTGCGGGATGGATTGGGGAGCGCGGATCACGGCTTGAGAGAATCTTATGATACCCATGACAGCTCGTGCAGTTGGCGCTTTTGAGAATCCCAAATTCTATAGCGATGCCGTGAAAGCTCTTCTTGAACGCTTCGACTTGCTTGACGGGGACGCCACGCCGCTCCATGATCTTGACGTCGGCGTGGCAGCGGGCACAGGTGTTCGCGACGTTTTGCGGATGGAGCGAGGAGCGCGGATCGTCCGGTGGGAAGAGATCGTGCTCGCGATGACAGTCTGAACAGACAGCAGATTCGAGCACGCCGTTGCGCAATGCTTGGCCGTGAACGCTCTCTAAGTACTCTGTATAAATTTCGATGTGACAGCTCCCGCACGTCTTAGGGATATTCGCTCTGTACACAGGCGAGAGCGGGTCTGCAGGAGGGCGCACAGCGTGGACAGTGTGACAATTCTTGCAGTCTGGGGCGTTGGGGTCGCCGCGCTCAAACGCTTTTCCGTGAACGCTCTCTTTGTATTTTTCCGGGCGCTCGCGCACCGGCGCGCCCACGACGTTCCCTTGATAGTGACACTGCAGACAGTGTATCTGTTCAGGGCGCCTCTGATGAGGGATCACGGTCACGTCGGTATGACAGTCCACGCAGAGTTTTTCTTTGTGCACCGACGCCTTGAACTGCTCGTAGTCCACATAGAGAGACTTGAACTGTCCAGGGGCGACTTCGCGCTTGAAGTCAGGCTTGCCGTGGCACTCCAAAAGACAGCGAGCGTTAGGGTCGCGCTGTTGGCTAAAACCGAGCCAGCTCCCCAGCACCACGCTTATTGAGACTATCACGAACACGAGAAGCTGTCTCATAACAAGCCCTTCTCCTTCAGCCGTTGGTACTCCAGGGGGTGCTCCTCTTTGAGCTGTCTTTCGGAGATTTTGCCGTCCCAGAAGCTCCAATCGATGGGGAAGCGCCCTGGGCTGAGATGCACTATGTACAGATGCCAGAGCGTCAGCACGATCAGAATTAACGTGCCGGTGCCGCTGTGCACCGCGATGGCGACATCAAAAGCCCACTTGGGCAATATCCCAAAGAACCAATCGTGGAACCAAAGAATGAGCCCGCTGACGATCATGATGACGACGAAGAGCGCAAAGGCCCAGTACTGAAACTTTTCGCGGTAGCTGTAGCGGTCGAGTAAGGGCTTTTCAGATCGAAGCCCTAGATCATAGAGCAACGCTGCGCCGTAGTCTTTGAAGTCTTGGGCTCTCAGGAGCATTTGCATGAACTCTTCGTGGCCGTGGCGGGAGAACAGAATATACAGAATATGATAGAACGCCGTGGCGATGAGCAGTGCGGCGGCAACTCTGTGAATGGTGCCGCGGGCTTCAAAGCCCCCCTCGAGAGCGATAAGCAAGCGCCCGAAGGCGCTGTCCCGGTAGAGCAGCGCCAGGCCCGTCAAGATCAGAAGGGTGACGCTCACCATGAGCGCAAAATGCTGCCCCCGCACTTGAAGATTCATCCTCTCGATGGTCCGCTCGTGGCTGAGCTCTTTAGTGTGTTCGCTGGGCATAATGCCTCCTGAGCCAACGGATGAAATCCAAGCTGATATGAAGCAGGAAGAACCCTACCAAAACCCCGATGAAGAGAGTGTAAAAAACTCGCACGGCGTAGACGCCGGGGGAGACGGTGGGGTTGGCCTCAACGTGCACCCTGCCCTTGAGAATATTCTCGCCGGCGTTGGGGTGACACTGCCCGCAGGTCTTGGGCAGATTGTTCGGGTGTATAGAAG
>CAZODX010000239.1:0-1812 GCA_964578715.1 uncultured Thermotogae bacterium
TCTCTACATCGCATGCGGGATCTCTGGGGCGATTCAGCACATGGTCGGCTGCAAAAATTCGAAAAAGATCCTGGCGATCAATAAAGACCCAGAAGCTCCGATCTTCCAACGGGCCGACTACGGCGTCATCGGCGATCTCCATCAGGTCGTCCCGGCGCTCATCGCGGAGCTGAAGAAGCTGAAAGGGGCTTGGACCAAAAATTCACCTTCGTTCCATTGACAGTACCCTGAACTGTTCATATAGTTAAGACTAAGAAAACTTGAGTTAAGGGGGCTTAGAGCTATGCGTCTTGGGGTAGTGACTTTGTTGTGCATCTTGCTCTCTGCAGGGATCAGCGTTCAGGGGCAGTCGGGATTGCCCGATCTTCTCGTGAAATCGGTGCGGGTCTCCCCTGGTGACCTCGAAGAGGGGCAAGCGGCTCTCATCCGAGCCGTCATCGCCAACCAAGGCCAAGGCGATGCCGTCGGGGCCTTCGATGTCATCCTTGAGCTCGATGGGCAAGAGCTTGCGACGCGCTCATTCTTCGAGCTCAAAAAAGAGAAATCGACAGAGATCCAGATCCCCTGGAAGGCCCTCAGCGGCACCCATACGCTCACGGTCTCCGTAGATGCGCCCTTCAGTAGAATTCGCGAGTCCAATGAATCGAATAATAAGCTCTCTCTGCAGTTTACGGTCTCGCCTGTCAGGGGCGTGCGCTCGTTCAGCGTGGATATAGTCAAGCTCTTTGGGCGCGTCCTCGACGAGACGGGTATAGCGTTGCACTTCAAGCTCACCGAGAGCGTCTTCACGTCTTTAGATAACGCCGTGCGGGCGATCAACGAGGCAGCAGCGGCCCTGCGCCATGCTGCGGTGGAGCTGGAACTGGTGCGCCAAGGCATGCCTGCGGTCTTTGCTGCCGATACGCTCTATCGGGATGCGGCGGCCGTGGCGGCCTTGTATGAGGGCATCGCCGAATCGTTTGAGCGTATCGCTGTCATGCTCAGCATCGGGAATTTTGACGCCGTCTTGGAGAACGCTTATCTATTGCGACAGAAGCTCATAGAGCTCTCACAGAAGACCCTCGCTGATACGAGCTTCGCCCCGCTGCAGGCAGCAGTGACCCGCTTTGACAAGGTCATCGCGCTCGCAAAGGAGCTCCGGGATCTGCTCAAGGGGGCGCAGGGGCGCTCCCAGTATGAAGTCGCGGTGGAGCTGTTCAACGCGTTCATGGCCTTTGGCGATGAGCTGAGCGCGTGCGCGCGGACGATCATACGAACTGCGGAGTCCCACGCGGCGCGTTTCTTCCAAGGAGAAGAGGCCCTCAACGGCGCGTACAGCACCTATCGCTCTTTGGTGATCCAATGGTCTGGAATTATTCTCATGCGCCTGGAGCTCTACGATCCAAGGAGCGGGGAGCTCGTCTTCTGTAGTGAGGAGCTTGGCCCATGGCTTGGGCTCATGACCAACGGCTCGCTCTCTACAGGGATGTACGGCTACAAATTAGTAGGCATGACCAAGCATGGGGTGCGTCGGATCGAGCTGGGGCGTCTTCAGATCAAGCAGGCTGGTGGCATTCCCCCTCTGGTGAGGCAGAATGGGCCTATGGGTGTGGCTGGCGGGCATTAGCCTAACGCTCAGCGTTCAACTTGGAGCGATAGAGTTTCAGCCGGACAACTCGACGGCCATAACGAGCGTGCGTTTAGAAGTCTTTGATCTTTCTGGGAGAAGGGTCTTTTCAAGCGGGCCGGTGCCGGGGGCTACATATAAATGGTATCTGCAACGCGACGATGGCCGTCCCGTGGCCAACGGGGTCTATCTCTATATCTTCTTCA
>CAZODX010000240.1:0-1677 GCA_964578715.1 uncultured Thermotogae bacterium
TTCTTATAGTACTGCGCGTTGATCGCAATAAAATTCTTCCATTGTTCGGGGACGTCCTCTTCGGGGAAGATCGCTTGCTCCGGGCAGACCGCCGCGCACGCCCCACAATTGATACACGTGCTTGGATCGATATAGAGCTGGCGCACGTTGGGGAAGTCAGGCTCATCAGGCCGAGGGTGAATGCAGTCCACAGGACAGACCTGGACGCAGTCGGTGTGCTTCTTGTCTATGCACGGCTGGCAGATGACAAACGCCATGATGCCTCCTTCAGAAGTTCCATAGTTTGGCAGTTTCAGTATAGCAGACTATTTTTGTCCGGGCAAATCAAAATCGCGCAAAGCTCATCTTCTCGTCAATCTGAGCAACAGTATGAGCGATGAGCGTGTAGGCGTTCTCCAAATCCGAGAGCGAGACGATCTCACAGGGGCTGTGCATGTAGCGATTGGGCACGGAGACCAAGCCGGCAGCGATCCCTGCGCGGGTCATTTGCATGGCGTAGGCGTCGGTGCCCATGCCGCGCGGCTCCCCGTTGAGCTGATAGGGGATCTTCTTCGTTTGAGCCGTTTCTATTAAGAGCTCGACGACTTTGTGATTGTACGTCGGCCCACGGCCGATCATCGGCCCTTGGCCGAGCTTCGCTGCGCCGACGCGCTTCTGCTCTTCGGCCATCGTGGGAAAATCTGTGGCAAACCCGACGTCGACAGCGATCCCGACTAACGGGTCAATGCCGTAAGCGCTGGTGTGCGCGCCGCGCAGCCCGACTTCTTCTTGAACAGTCGCGACAGCGTAGACTTCAGCTTTGGGCTTGAGCTTGGCGAGCATTCGAGCCGCTTCCAAGACGACAAACGCCCCGGCCTTGTCGTCGAAGCCGCGTGAGACGACCAAATTGTTTCTCAGCTCAGCGAAGCCGTAGTCAATAACAGCGGGATCGCCGATGCGCACGAGCTTTTCGGCTTCTGCCTTGTCTTTGGCGCCGATATCAATCCAGAGCTCTTCGATTTTTGTAACTCTATTGCGGTCTTCTTCTTTGATGAGGTGGATGGGTTTCTTGCCGATGACGCCGGGGATCTTGCCAGACTGTGTGCGAATCCAGACGCGCTGGCCTTGGACGATCTGGGGGTCCCAGCCGCCGATCTGCCCGAAATAGAGAAAGCCCTGGTCGTCAATGTGCGTGATCATGAAGCCGATCTCGTCCATGTGCCCCGCGAGCATCACTCTGGGCTTGCCGCCCTTGTTGACAACGGCGATGACGTTGCCCTGGGTATCGGAGCGGACTTCATCAGCAAACGTTCGCGCTTCGTCGGCCCAGACCTGGGCAGCTTCGTCCTCGTAGCCGGAGGGGCTGACCGTCGCCAAGAGTCGCTTGAGAAAATCTAAAGACCGTGATTCCATCGTTGGGCCTCCTTGAAGAGAGTTATGGGGTATTATAACGAGGGAGGTGCCATGCTTGCACATCTCCGCTTGCTCGATTACACTAAAACCCTATGAGCCAGAGATGGGCTGCTTCTCAAGTTCGTCAGACGTTCTTGGAGTACTTTCGTGCCAAGGGGCACGTGATCGAACCTAGCTCGTCGCTCGTGCCTGATGACCCCACGTTGCTGTTTACCAACGCCGGGATGGTCCAGTTCAAGAAGCTCTTTCTTGGGCTAGAAAAGCGCTCGTACACTCGCGCAGCTA
>CAZODX010000241.1:0-439 GCA_964578715.1 uncultured Thermotogae bacterium
CGAGGCGCACGGCGCCGCGAGCGATACTCTCTGCCGTGATCGGCGACTTCCATGAACCGTAGGGAGCGAGAGTGGGCATAGAGAGCCCCCCTTTTTACATGCGCGCCGGCTCTCTCTTCTTGGGAGTGAGAATATGTATCGCCTTGCCTAGCGCAGCTTCGGCAGCTTCCATCAAGCCCTCCGGCAGCGTCGGATGCGCATGAACGCTCAGCGCTATATCTTCTACGGTCGCGCCCATCTCGATCGCTAACACGGCTTCGCCAATAAGCGTCGATGCTTCTGGCCCCACAATCTGCACGCCAAGCACAACTTTTGTCTCAGCGTCGGCGATAATCTTGATAAACCCGTCGGTCTCGCCCAACGTCAGCGCCCGCCCCAGCGCCGCAAACGGGAATTTCCCGGTTATAGTCTTATAGCCCGCTTGCTGTGCTTCAGACTC
>CAZODX010000241.1:449-1619 GCA_964578715.1 uncultured Thermotogae bacterium
CGGTCCGCCAGTCGGCGGCGCTGGGCAGCCCACAGATCGCCTCCGCCGCGACAATCCCCTCATGAGAGGCTTTGTGCGCCAACAGCGGCGGCCCTGCGACGTCGCCGATGGCGTAAATATGCGGGACGCTTGTGCGCATTTGGGAATCTGTTTTGAGGAAGCCCCGCGGATCGGGCTGTAGCCCCACTCTCTCTAGGCCTGACGGCGTGTTCGGCTTGCGCCCCACGCTCACTAAGACCTTCTCGGCTTCGAGCGTCTTCTCCCCCTGCGGGGTCTGCACCACCAGCTGCGCCCCATTTGTGCCCCTCTTCAGCTCTTTCGCTTGAGAGCTGACGTAGACGTCTATCTTTAAGTCTTGGGCCTTGCGGGCGACCGGGCGCACGAGCTCCGGATCTGTGCCGGGCAAGAGATTCTCGAGCATCTCCACGATTGTGACCTTGCTGCCAAATTTGGCATAGACCATGCCGAGCTCCAGCCCAATATAGCCGCCGCCGATTACGAGCAGCGACTCCGGAAGCTTTTTGAGCGCCAGCGCGCCCGTCGAGTCCATAACCGTCTCGCCGTCGATCTCAAAGCCTGGGAGGGTCATGGGCACCGAGCCCGTCGCGATGATACAGTCTTGAAACTCTATCGTTTGGGTGCCGTGCTCGCTTTCTACGAGGCACTTCTTTGGGGCTATAAACGTCGCCTGGCCCTTGACGATATTGACGCCGTTGCCCGCACAGAGCTGCTTCACACCCCCGGTGAGCTTCTTGACGACGCTTTCTTTCCAGGCTTGCAGGCGCTCCAGATCGAGCTGCACTGCTTGAGCAGAGATCCCGAACGTCTCGGCACGCTTGATCTTCTCGTAGAGATACGCCGCGTAGATCAGCGCTTTGGAGGGGATGCAGCCGACGTTGAGGCAGACCCCGCCAAGATCGTCTTTCTCGACGAGCGTGACGTCCTTGCCCAATTGCGCCGCGCGAATGGCCGCGACGTAGCCCCCTGGCCCGCCGCCTATGACTAAGACTTCTGTTCCCGTCGTGATCTCGCCTACGACCATAGAAAATCAGCTCCTTGTTTGAATCACGGCAGAATAGTCCGTGTAATCTGTGGTTCTCCCGTGCTTTCCGTGGTTCAAAAGCGCAACACTTTCTCGATGCCCTTCTTCACGCGCCCGGCATCGGGCAG
>CAZODX010000242.1:0-1613 GCA_964578715.1 uncultured Thermotogae bacterium
GCTGGGCAAGCTTCCCGTAGTGAACTTTGCTGCCGGTGGGATCGCGACCCCCGCTGATGCTGCTCTGATGATGCAGCTGGGCTGCGACGGCATCTTCGTCGGCTCAGGAATCTTTAAGTCCCAAGACCCAGAGAAGCGCGCCAAAGCGATCGTCATGGCTACGACGTATTATAACGACCCCAAGGTCTTAGCAGAAGTTTCTGAAGACTTGGGCGAGCCAATGCGCAGCGTCAGCGCGGCGCAGCTTGAAGAAAAAGAGTTATTACAAGTCCGCGGGAACTGAGACTATGCGCATTGGGGTGCTGGGACTGCAAGGTGACTTTCGCGAGCACTTCACTGTGTTACGCTCGCTGGGCATAGACGCCCGCGACGTGCGCACGCGAGCACAACTTGACGAGATAGACGGGTTGATCATTCCCGGGGGCGAGAGCACTACCATGGCGTATCTGTTAGAGAAGATGGGGATGCTCTCGGTCTTGCGTGAGCGCGGTGCTCGGGGCTTTCCCATCTACGGGACGTGTGCGGGGATGATTCTGTTAGCCCGTGAGCTGAGCGATGCGTATCCGGAGAATCGCTTGGCACTAATGGATATCACCGTCAAGCGCAACGCCTACGGGCGGCAACGCGATAGCTTTGAAGCCGATCTGAATATCAAACATATCGGGGACTTTCACGCGGTCTTCATCCGGGCGCCCAAGATCGTGCGGGTGGGGTCTGGCGTCGAGATCTTAGCAGAGCACGATGGCGCTCCGGTGCTGGTGAGACAGAAGAATCTCTTAGCGAGCAGTTTCCATCCAGAGCTGACGGGCGATCCCAGAGTGCACAAATATTTTCTGAAGATAGTTCAGGAGAAACTATGAGAGAGGAAGAAGAAAAGCACTATGAAGCCCTCCCTCCGTCTATGAGCGCGGAGGAGTTTTTGAGTTGGTGCGATACGACAGCCTGGGCAGAGTGGGTAGACGGCCAAGTGGTCACGCTCCCCCGTGAGCCGTGGCTCTATCACGAGCTCCGCGATTTTTTGATGGCGCTGGTGCGCATCTTTGTAGAACAGCACGAGCTAGGGATTGCAGTCAGCGCTCCTTTCCCTATATGGCTGGGGCAGGAGCTGTCCATTCGCATGCCCGATCTCTTCTTTCTAACTCGTGAGCGCCGGGAGCAACTTCGAGAGACGCATCTGGAAGGCCCACCTGATATGATCGTAGAGATCGTCTCTCCAGAGAGCGGCCCGCGCGACCGCGGCGAAAAATTCTATGAATACGAAGAAGCCGGGGTGTACGAGTACTGGTTGATTGATCCTACTCGTCACCAAGCAGAGTTCTACCGCCTTCAGGACAATGGGTACTATCAATGGGTCTTCCCTGATGCTATGGGTGTCTTCCGTTCAGAAGCGGTGCCTGATTTCACGTTGAAGATCGAGTGGCTCTGGCAGGAGAGTCGGCCTACGTTGGTCACAGCGTTGCGCGAACTGAAATTGATCTAAAAACAAAGGAGGCTCTATGATTCGCGTCGCGTTAAACGGCTTCGGGCGCACCGCGCGGGCGTTCTTTCGTATTGCCCGCAAAGACCCCCAGATCGAGATCGTCGCGATCAACGTCCGGTCGCAGACCCCAGAG
>CAZODX010000243.1:0-361 GCA_964578715.1 uncultured Thermotogae bacterium
CCGTAGACCGGTGTGTCTGGATCTCGTCGGCGAAGTATTTGGGGCCTTCGGGCAAGAGCTCGGCGATCGTGTTGGCCGCGATCCCGAGATTGGCCCCCTGCGTGCACGAGATGGGAACGATCGTGCGAAAGAGCCCCGTCTGCTGATAGGCTGCCTGCGTCGCTTCGAGCTGCTCTTTCGAAGCGAGGTCTATCTTGTTGATGAGCAGCACGATGGGGTTCGTGAAATTCTTCAGATGATCGAAGACTTTTTCGTCGTACTCATGGAGCTTGCCCCACGGCTCGGTCATGTAGACCAAGACGTCTAGTCCCGAGAGTGCCGCGTAGGCTTGCTTGAGGAGATATTTGCTCAGTTTATCGAC
>CAZODX010000243.1:371-1553 GCA_964578715.1 uncultured Thermotogae bacterium
TCTGAGCGCCTGGGAGGGTCAGCACGCACTGGATACGATGGCGCGTGGATTGACGCTTCTCCGACACAATCAAGAGCTTCTTGCCCATGAGGGCATTGATAAAAGTCGATTTGCCGACGTTCGCTTGCCCCAGCACTCCGACAAACCCCGACTTAAACCCCATTAAGCCAACTTCCCTCCTGAACTATCGCGATCGCTCGGTGAATATCATACTGCAAGAGACGATCGTGTGCCACCGGGGGGATCTGTTGGGAAAGACGCTCATAGAGGGCACGGGTGCGCGGGGCCATCTGGGAAGCGTCACGGAAGCTCAGGGCCTGACGCACCGTCAGCAGCTCTAGAGCTACAATGATCTCGACGTTCTTGGCGATCTGCAGGGCTTTGTACGCGGATGTCGTGGCCATGCTGTTGTGGTCCTCTTTGCCCCCGGAAGTTGGGATGGAATCGACACTTGCGGGATGGGCCAAGACTTTGTTCTCCGCGACGAGCGCTGCGGCGGTATACTGGGGCACCATCAGGCCCGAGTTGAGCCCGCCGTCTTGGATTAAGAACTTGGGCAGGTCAGGGGCTTCAAGCAGGAGCGCGATCCGGCGTTCTGAGAGATTGCCGATCTCGGCGACGGCTTGCCCTAATAATTCGCAACAGAACGCCAAAATCTGACCATGAAAATTTCCCCCCGATAGGACTTCCCCCGATTCGGCGAAGACCAACGGGTTATCGGTTGCGGAGTTCATCTCGATCTCGAATTTCTCCCGCACAAAGTCGAGCACGTCGAGGGAGGCGCCGAGCACTTGGGGGATGCAACGCAGCGTGTAATTGTCTTGGACATCGTCAGTTGTGGTGTTGGTGAGCTTGCTGCCGGCCAGCCACTGGCGCATCGTTGCGGCGACGCGTGCTTGTCCGGGATGGGGGCGGGCTTGATGGAGACGCTCGTCGAATGCTTCTGTATGCCCGCGCATCGCTTCGACCGCGAGGGCACTGATCGCTTGCGCTTGCGATAAGAGCTTATAAGCGCGCACGAGCGTGACAAAGCCCAGGGCAAGCGTCACTTGCGTCCCGTTGATGAGCGCCAGCCCCTCTTTGGGGGCTAACTGCAGGGGCTCTAGCCCAATTTCTCTTAGCAGCTCTCTCCCAGAGAGGGTCTTGTCGCCGAGCTTGGCGTGGCCCTCGCCGATCAAGAGC